>JACAEL010000056.1 GCA_013388835.1 Candidatus Thorarchaeota archaeon
AGACTGTTGGAGGGAGGGGGTCCGGTGGGGGAGGGAGGGGACAGAGAACAGGACGTGCGAGCACTACACACGAACACGACGCACAGATACTCATTGATGCAGCCTGCTCAGTGGGAGGGATGCCGATTCAAGTCGAGGAACCAAGCATCGACCTACTGACCGTTGCCAGACACGAGATCTACCCTTTGAAAGGATGGTTGCTCGTCGTCCCTGCGGACGGGATGAACAGTGCTTCCCTCATCCGCACCCCACTCGTGGTCAAGAACGACCTGCCAGTGAAGACAAGCTCAGGGTGCTCTCTCACGACCATTATTCTCAGAGGACAGGAATACTCGGATCTCAGCATATGCAGAACCTCTGCTACCACTTCAGTCGACTCCTCTTCGACCTCGCTCGGAGGTAGAGTAACAGTCTTCAACAGTCGTTTCCTGTTCCTCGCGTACTGGTAGAGTATCGGGGGCAGCATGAGAGCGAACAACAGGAGAAACAGCACTCCGAAAGGAAAAAGGCCCGATACAAGCGACGAAGAGGCACCCATGAATCCGATCACTAGTAGGAGAAAAGGAAAGAATGCCCGCACCATGCTGTTCTCCAACTCCAGATACTGCCGCTCGATGCTTGGGGAAGGCCGCAGTGTCGTCGCTCTCTGCAGCTTCCGGAGGAGGGCTCTCGACGCGGAGATTCCACCCCACGAAAGAAGGGCGAACTGCCCGGGAGGCCTTGGGACTGGCACGAATGGGCCGAGGTTGCTGTGTCCAGATTCCACTGCATCCAGATACGACAGAGCAAGAGAGAGCCGGCTCCGCCATACTCCCCGGAACATCGCCCGCCTAACCAACGAGTACGACCACCACGCACCGGCTATGACGAATGATACCACTCCAAGGACAGACAGCAAGAGGAACACATCAAGAACATTCTGATGGTGGAGCGCAGACAGGACCATCGCCGGAAAACTGAGCCCGAGAATTACCACCAACGCGGCATACAGGAACCGCTCGGGGCGCACACTCTCCTCGTAGACCTCGTCCTCTCCTTTAGCAACGCGGGTCAGGAAGAAGCGCAATGAGTGGGGCTGCCGCTCGATGGAGTCCGGAGAGAGCAGTGTAGGTGCCCACGAGTCTTCAAGAACCCCCTCGGTTGCATCCGCTGGGGAGACGGGTGAAACAGGTTCCCTCTCAGTCAGGACTGACACGTCTGTTTCAAATCCCTCCAGCGGAGCCAAGAGCAGGAGCGTGGCGGTTGTCGCATCCATACGTTGTCCACTAAACAGGGGGTCGAATGGCGCGAGGAGCACTGCGACCAAGAGTAGTCCTGACAGGAGAGTGAGGCTCCACTGGCTCGCGTATGACAGGGGGGCAGAGGAGATGAGGAGGCACGACACAGCGAGCAGGAGTCCCGAGATGAGGAATAGAACCCGATTCACCAATACCCGTCTGCGGAACTGCCCCTCTTTCATCCTCCAGTCACCATCAGGCAGGAGCTGCCTCATCTCGGATGGAGAAGCACGGAGTCGTCTGCTGTCGGACGATAATCCTGTCCGCGACCTCGCCTCCGTGGCCCTGATAAACTCGCCAATCGGTCCGCTCGCGCCCAGGAACCCCTCGAGGGTCTTTTCAGCCAGCGCATCACTCCCTGATGTGCTCCTAGACCTGAGCGTGTGAATGACCTCGATGACGTAGATGGAGGCAACCTGCCAGAGGAACTCGGACTTGGTCTGATCTGAGGGCTCCTCCACTCGGAATACCCTCTGCATAAACTGCCCCTGACACCCGGACCAGAAGAGCACAGGGAAGAGAATGAAGCCATCTGAAGAGTCCAGCATGGTACCGAGTGCAGAGGCCGAAACGCCGAACTGCAGGGTGAGAAGAGAGGGGATGCACATAAGGGAGGCCAAGACCATCAAGGTGGACACGTTATAGTAGCCATAAGCAACAGCGAGTAGAACGCCGGCCACAATACCGACGAGCAGACACATGACGCCATGGAGTACGTACTTGAAGAAGAAGAACCAGTAACCAGCAACCACCTCGTTCGCCAAGAAGACGAGCAGGACACTCCCAAACATGCAGAGGTAGGGGACGACCACGGCGAGCTGGATGCACCTTACGACCTGCTTGCGAGTTATGGGCAGGGGTATTGGATTGGGCTTCATCCGGCGATGTCTGAGGACCAGCAGAATGACGAAGGTGAGTGCTGCTGGGATGAGCACTAGGAGCGGGAACAACCCCACGATAAGAGGATGTGTATCAGTGGACTGGATGGCAGAATCCCCCTGTTGCTGAGTGTAGGCGTGGTCCATGACAGATAAATGTTTTTCAGAGTCCAAGGGTTGACGTTCAGGCACCGTCAATCGGACAGGTATCGCCGCTTGAGGTCAGCTGCACCTGCGGCTTATTATGGCAGGTCCACCAGTGGCTTCAAGGTGAGATTGGGCTTCCTGCATAGGTAGGTCATATTCATAGAGGGGTCGTCGATACTGTGCCCTATCACCTTGTCATCGTAGTCCCTGATCTTGCGGCATATGTCGAGCACATCGGCCGCTGTAAGGCACAGGGTCTCTGACAAGAGCCTGAGGTCGGTCCGTGGTCTGCCTCTTACGATGTCGGTCACCAGCTGTTCCCATCGCTTCTTGAACGACAGTCGAAGGCTGGACAATGCCACGAAGTCAAGCAGCCACCTGTTGGCAGGCTGTCCAATCGGGGTTGGTCTTCCGTCCCGTGCCCCATTCACAGTCGGCACGTTCAACTGGCGCGAAGAGGCGACCCGGTCCACAAACGTAGAGGTGTCAGTCCTCTTCGAATACCAGTCCGCATTTATCACCTTCCGAATCCTGCTGTCGTATCCCGGGTAGCCCTCGTCCTTCCAGAACGGCACGGAGAACTCTGGACTGGTCGCCCAACGACCCCACTTGATATACTTCGACTCGTCAAGCTTCAACATCCTCTCCCGAGCCAACTCCGCATCGGGGGCCAGTGGTCCGTCCTGCAGTCCAGCCAACAACACTTCTGCCAGGTTCTCCGCTCCTGCCACCAAGTCTTCCTCTGCCCTCTTGACAAGACTCTCTGCATACCTCAGTGATTCTACGTAGTCCATCAAAACCACCATCATCTGTAACCCTGTAATGGGCACGCAGAATCACATAAGACTACTGCTTGAGGGGCGCTATCAGCTCACAACGTAGCACCGGTCAGTCCACAGAACGCCAAGTGATAAGCACTGTGGGCAGCACCTGACAATTCCGTCAGCACCTTCCAGAGAGTAAATGATTTGCAGTACCTGCCCAAATACCGAGATGCTTGGACTCTTGCACAAGGATTCAGCCTCAACCGACAGAGTAATCGTACGGGTCCTTCGCAGTGCCATGCAGACACGGCTGGGTGAGGTGGAACTCGACAGGGGAGTGGTACCAAATCAACAGATTGACTTATGTTAGAGCCGCTAGTGTTTCATAAGAAGAACATGGACGTATCTACCATGCCGCGACCCATTGTCAAGTGGGCCGGAGGAAAAGGTCAGCTGTTGCAGGATATAGACAGCGTCCTGCCACCCTCCTTCAGAGATTACTACGAGCCATTTGTTGGTGGAGGCGCCCTGTTCTTTCACCTGTACCGCAAGGGACTCATAAGGAAGGCAGTACTATCCGATGCAAACGCCGAGCTGATATCGCTTTACGTGACAGTGCGCGACAGGGTCGAGGACATCGTCGATGAGCTTCAAAGCGGAAGATATGTCAATGACAGCCAGACCTACTACTCAATCCGCAAGATGGTACCATCGGACCCGGTCATCCGGGCGGCCAGACTCATATACCTCAATCGGACTTGTTTCAATGGCCTATATCGAGTGAACTCCAGAGGCCAATTCAACGTCCCCTTCGGCAGGTATGAGAACCCTATGATTCTTGACGAGGCCAACCTCAGAGCAGCAAGCACTGCTTTCTCAGGAGTGGAGTTTCGCGTCGGGGACTTTGAAGAGGCCGTGAGAGATGCTGAAACAGGCGACTTTGTGTATATGGACCCGCCATATGTGCCCATAAGCGACACCGCTGCCTTCACGTCGTACACAAAGGACGGGTTTGGACCCGAAGAGCAAGAACGGCTCGCCCATGTCTTTTCGGAACTGGACGAGAGAGGATGCTACGTCCTTGAGAGCAATTCAGCGACAAGCGTGATTAGGAATCTCTACACCAGATTCACAGTGACAGAAGTCTATGCAGCGAGGGCAATCAGTTCAGACGGTTCTACGCGAGGAAGAATACCGGAGCTCCTCATTAGGAATTACGAACCGAAGTCCTTGCAACTTCGCTTGGACCAGTTCTAGACATGCCGGCAGAACCAGAGGTACTCGTGAGCGGCTTTCGGGACGTTTCTATCTTTCCACGTAGTGGTCTGCTGTGGCCTATATGGACAACCAGCCACATTCTCGAATACTGAACTGCTTGCTGGCCATGAACGAATTGTAGTGAAGCTGCGGCGCCGGGTCATTCTGTGTGTTCTGTCCGTAGGCCCCGAATGGTCTACCTTAGCAATGGTGCCCCAACAACGTAAAAGCAGCGTGGTAATTGCTACTTCCGTCGAGTCATGCCCAATACCCTGCTTGCACAAACAAGCGGCTTCAAAGTGAGTGTTCATACTGTCCTGAACACTAATCGGAGTCTGTCATGGTGGTCACTCCAGTGTTGCGAACTCGGTACCGCTCATCTACACGTGGCTAGATCGAACGACCCGGTGGCAACAGCCTCAAGACTCGATGTACTGCTGCCTGTCCACCTGCGTTGTTCTCCTGCACGCGATTTCCATCTCGAACCCAAGCGGTTTGCTGCATAGCTTGACCGGCAGCAATACAGCAATTCTGTCCCTGCCGCCACGAGGCTTCCTTCGTCCTTTCGAAAGGGAGGTTGGCATTCCTCAGTGCCTTCGCAGAACTTATGAATCCACGTCAATCCATTGTGATCTCGGCTCATGTGGCACTCTTGAGTGGTGTTCACGGGTAAGAGAACATGATACTGCAGGACTCGGTCACAGTTCTGGGCCAGTAAGACAAGGACATAAGTGCCAAGAGCCTTGGTCAGTTCCTTGTGAGATTATGCCCAACTCTGGAGTATTCGTCACACTCTATGACACTGATACTTTGTCACTCTATCTTAGCAGGGGTGTATACGGAACTCTCATGCATCCCGCTGAAGATCTCAGGCGTAGCATGCATTTCCATACACTGGGCGATTACGCCTGCACGAGAGGGGAAACTCATGTGTTCTTCTTCCTCAAACGGTACATTGTCTATGGAGGACAGGTAGTCGGTCCGAAGAATCAAGGAGCATTCTTTCTTAACGGAACAACCAGCCCGATGGGCGAAAAGCAACGCGCACCACTTGTCTGGGATGAGTCAAAAAGGACACCGCGGTACAGTCCATGTGCTGAACCGGGAGTATTCCAAGTGGGCGATAAGGGAAGATACAGCCAACCATATCTGATTCTATTCGAGGACTCAAGCGGCCTGAAGGGGAGGGCGATAGCGTCAGACCAGCTGTACTTCAGACTGGGAAGGTACCCATATCCTCTGCCGACAAACTCAATTCAGGACATGAGCTTCTGTACGATGACACCGGGAGAGGTGTCTGTTGCCCTAGAACTGCTGAAGAGGGACTGCAAGAAACAGTATCCAGTTGAGTCGAAGGAATCTGTTGAGCTGGATGGGCACCCCATGCCGTTCAAACCTGATTATGGTATCGGAAGTGTGTGTGAGGCGTACAGAAAGTCGGAGCTACTCAATGAGGCACATCTTGAAGCAAGCGTGTTATCGAATCCGGAGCTGCTACCCAAATCCATGAGACCAGGGACGGCAACGGTATGCCGACAGGTGCCCATATCACCCTTCAAGCCCTACCAGATGGACAGGGCTGACATCTGCTACTATTCAGACCCATTGATCAGAGATGGAACACTCCCATCGAAGGTGATAGAGCTCAAGAACAAACCTGCAGGTACTCGTGAGATCGAACAAGTCACACGTTACTTTGACTGGCTGCAGCTTGTTGGCGAGAATGCTGTGAAAGACACCGAGCTGATTCTCTACGCACCTTCATTCCGAAGGACAGCAAGACTCGGGCAGGAATACAGGGACAACATCCATTTGGTATCGTTTGACTCCAGTAGCCATGAACAAGAACAGCTCTGATTATGAGATCCAGTATAGCTGACATGCTGCAAGATCCCGAAACTCACTTGGGCATATCCTTCTGGAAGACCAAGAGATACTCGTGTGCAATGGCCAACTCTTCAGGTCTTGTAGACGACAGGTCGGGATCGCTACAAACCACAACAATCAGCTCTCGTATTCTGAACGTGGGACCCAGAAGCTGCCAGACCTCCAAAGCAGGGCACACGGTCAAGTCGCCGACTCGATAATCTGATGCCCGAATTACAACGTGGCCGAATTGCCGAACGCAGTTCTCAATACGCCTGAGAAGCTCCACGACGTATGCATCAACTTGATGCCTCACGGGAAGTCGAATGTACACCATGTCGAACTGCTCCGGATCGGCTGCATCCGCACCATGACAGGATGTGTCATAACACGAGTGTGCAGCGTCTATTGCCAGTGTGTGGAGCCCACCATATCTGGCGACGATGTTTCCAAGCAACAGGCGTTCGTAGTTGGCTGAATCGAACACCCACGTTGTCTTGCACTCTAGTGCGGCCGGGTGCTCCAGCTCATCTAGGGAGAGTCGTCTGCAGGTGCATTCAGCTGTTTCCGTAGACATCATTGGCGTTGTCTTGTCATCAGGTTTGAGGAAGATGGGGAGGTACTCCTGGGCGAGGAGAAGAAAGTTGTACCTCACACTGGATGAATACCAATACCCTGTTGTTCTGCAGTTGTGTTGACGCTTGATTATTAGGTCCCTCAGAACAAAGCCCTGTTCAAGGAACCTTTGGATAGTCATGAAGCCTAGAGGCACAACTCGCTTGTTCTTTCTCATGTCACCAATTAGAATGGCACAGTGTTTTCCGGGCTTCAGAACACGAAAACACTCCTTGGCAACGCATTCCATGTCGACTAGGAAAGAGTCCAAAGGATGGAAGGATATGTCTCCCTCGATACCATCACTATAATGGACAATGTCGGAATAGGGAGGATGGGTACACACAAGGTCGACAGAAGAGTCAGCAATTCCGGTCAGTTCTCTTGCGTCACCCACCTGTACAACTGGCTCATAGATCCGCAGTGAATCATGACCCAAAGCCATTTGGGGAGGTACACTGAAACTCAGGTTGCGTAAGGTGGTTTCCACAGCAGCGGGCACGATGTCCCGAGCTATACACCGTCGTCCCAGCAATTTGGCTTCGACGGGTGTTGTGCCTCCTCCACAGAACGGGTCCAGAACTAGGTCGCCCGGATTGCTGTATCGAAGTAACAGATTGCGAGGTATGAAGGGGGACCAGTTACCTCTGTAGTCGCCTGAGTGTGTTGCCCAACCACCTCGACTCTTGAAACTCCACACAGTCGTCCGCTCGGGAGTGAAATCTCTTGGCTCAAGTTCGAAGTTCCGCCGTACACTGGAGAAGAGATTTCGATTCGTACCTGTCTTTCTGACCACTGCTCGTTCGATGTCTCTAAGAGTAACAGAATACCGCTTCATGATTGATTCGTCCGAATCACCATTCGCCTTAGCGGCGAACAGTGCATCGAGTTCCTCTTCGTCAACCACAGAACTGACCTCTCGACAATGCAATGCGTGGACTCGATGGTTGTTGACCGTTCATTCCTGATTCGACAGGTTGGACACAGGAGTTTTGTCGCTCCCAATTAACGGCACTTGGTCACTCCTCATGGTCTGATGGGGTGTCTAACTGACCTCAGTTTCTCAGTCTCCGCAAGGGGTATATAAGCACCACTTGGTCTCTGAGGTTGTCCAACTCATGGGCAGCTGTTGGAAACCACACAAGCCAGACACATGGAAGGGCGGCCTACTGGGAAGAACGACTGGTCGTCCGTACTCATGGCTTTTGCATCACAACGATTGACTCATACCTTATGTTCCCACGAAGTGTCTTCTCCAGATACCTGTTGATTACCATGCGGGGCCTGAATCCTAACATGGCACCCAGCAGCAGTATTACTCGCTCGTTTTCCACCTCGACGTATACTCCACCATTGGAGTCATCAGCGGAACCCCCAGAGATCCATACCTTGACTGGGAGGTTCTCGGCATAGCGCAGAGCTAGTTCATCACCAGTTATGGGTGAGAGTTGCAACGCCTTCATGTTGTTTCGCACATTGTGTACTTCCACAGCACAAGTAGTGCACCCCATTGCGATGTGCCCCGGTTCCACTTCCTCAAGAGTGTCTGTCAGCTTGAAGTGATTGTTGCCAATCACAGTGGCGATCTGCGCATTTCGTTCTAACACGCGCATCTGCTCCGCAAGTGACTGCTTCATCAGGCAGTAGAAGTCGTAAAGGCGGTATGCATGGTCCTTCTTGCCATGGTACTCAAGAAGCCGAATCAGAGTGATTGCATAGCCGGGGAGACCTGCAGTGTTTTCCTTGACTCGCAGCCTCATCTCTTCATTATCATGCTTGGCCCGCGGGTTACCGCCCATCCTATCCTCAAGCTTCCTCAGCTCCTCGGGACTTCTCACCAGTCCCAATAGGGCGAGTTGAGAGATGTCATTGCCAATGTAGTCCAACGCAGTGGAATACGGAGGCGAGTTCACATTCCCGTGAATGACCCTTATGGCCTCGACGCTACTGAGATCAGCCGCATCGGCCTGATACACGACTCCTCGACCAATCTTGAGTTGCAACACCTCCTTCAATTGATTGAATAGAGCACACCTGCGGTATATGTCCTCCAGTATAGTAGCGATCCGCTCACAGAAGTCCTTGTGCTTCTTCCCCTTCAGGTCACTGATACACATGGCCAAGCCGAGCATCAACAGGTTTCGGATGTCGCCAGTGTATCGCTCTTCGACTATCCGGCGCGCAAGCACTATCTCCTCAAGGACATGATTCGGTTCGAATTCATGATATACGTCCGGAGCCACAGCGCGTATCTGCTCGTAGATGTCCGGATCTGGTGGATAGGATGAAGATTCCAGAGTGACCTGCCCTTGATGCTGCACACGTAACAGGTTTAGCTCAGAGTGAAACACCTCCAGAAACTCGGCTATGGATGCGTCCAGTTGCGCGGGGCTCACATGCATCAGTGCGCATTTTGCATTTGACATCAGCACGGACATGGGATTGATCTCTACACCACAGCTGTCAAATCCCATTAGACAAGACTCAACCAAGAGAGTCCCGCTGCCTGCGAAGTTGTCCATTATGGTTCCCTCTTCACCGGGCCAGACAATATTGACAAGCGCTCTTGCCATCTTCGGATGGAACTTGCCCTTGTAAGGATGAAGACCGTGTGACAGATAGAGCGAGTTTTCGCCTCGTTCCGCGAGGTAATCTAGGAACCTCTTTCCCACCCGGGCCTTTGCGGAAGCAGGGATTCGGTAGATGTGACGCATGAGATTGTCAAACATACTGTCCACAAACTCGTCCACCCGCTCTCTCCCAAGAGAGGGTGTAACCTTCGTGATATACTCCGAATTCTCCAAGAAGTACTGACTCGTAATGATGCGGACTGCTGCTACGCCATTGGCGAAGAAGACGTTGCAGTTCTTTCCCACGCGGCCTTGCGGAAAGACACTCCTGAGAAATGTGTCCCAGGACTCTGTCTCGTCTGCAATGTAGATCTCCCTTGTGTATCCCAGGCGATGAACCAACCTGGGTACATCGTATGGCCGCACCCTCAGGCTCTCAAACCCTTGAATCTGCCCATATGCGGTCTCATGACAAAGGTAGTCTTGGAAGCGTACGATGTCACTCTCGTCACCTCTCAGTGTTGCCTGTGTGGCATCAATGAGCAGATCCATGGGTCTGCTTCTTAGTACATCAACAGGACTGCGTACAGGCTCAACCGAACCAACCAGGCTCTCAATCTCAAGACGGGCTAATTCCACCTCATGCTCATCCTTGATGCTGTTGAATAGCTTGAAGTAGGCGTACACGGGCGCACCTGCCATCTGTCAACAGATGACAGTCATGACCAGCATTGATAAACATGCCCCAGAACCGCACCTCTTCGCCTCCGCGCTTATTCACACAACCTCATAATACTACATTCTAAAGATGTAGGTAGTCGCTCGCTTCATCATGTCGGACTTCGCCAAGGACAAGAAGACAGGAGAGCTGGCGGTCAAGAAGGTATATGCGCTCTTGAAGAAAAAGGGGTATGGACCAAGGCTGCCTTTGGAACCTCAGAAGGACCATGACATAGTACTTGGCGACGGAAGGAAAGTCGAAGTGAAGTTCGATGTGGTCATGGACACCACTCATAACCTCGGAGTGGAATGGTGGAGTGACAGAGATGAGCATCTGGAAGGATGGGGGCAGTACTGCGAGGCCGACATCCTCATACAGTTCTACAACATGGATAACGCGGTCGTAGTGGATTGGCACAAGTTCAAGGAGTGGATTCGGGAGAATATGGATGAGTTGGAAATGAAACAGTCGAACTACAGCTCTGCAGATGTCATCCTCGTTCCCATTGAGAAGATCCCTGAGCACGTCAAGATCCCAGAACTCGCTCAGATGTTCTCGCTAGAATACGACCTCGAGCAATGGGAGATAGATGCCATCACAGGTAAACGACCGAGGATAGCAGCTGCAAGAAGCGGCAGGTCGATATGCGGTTCTTGTGGAGAGGCCATACCACGGAATGAACTGAGGATTCAGACGAGTGGATACTGGATGCATCTCGAGTGTGCCATAGACAGCAGGGTAGTTTCCGTTGGATCACTCGAAAGGCTTTCGGGCTATGACATGCTTACTGAGCAGCAGGTCCAGCACATTAGAGATCTTCTGGAGCACAAGAGCAACAGGACTGGCGGTACGCGTTGTGGCAAACAGACAGACCGAACCGACAACTGAATGGCATACCAATGTGCACACATCTCGATTCGATTGTCAGAGCCGTTTCCTTGAGAGATTCGACCGGAAAAAGATAGGGCTCGCCGGCAGTGTGCAACTACGCCTTTTCTTGGGTGAATCGATCGTGGAGGATAGAGCCTTGACATGATAGAGAACATTATGCCGGTTCAGTCCGACCGACAATTCAAATCGTTTCTCGGGGGACCGGTCTTCTTTAATGTGCGTCGGGTGGGATTTCGAGGGGGTTTCCTATCGGGGTCGTGGACTTATGGTCGCGTGTGCAACGGGTCGGAGCACGGTCGAGGAAGAGATAGCGGAAACAAAGGCAGGAGTGGATGAGATGTAGAGGAAAACGCGCCATGCTGTCAAGTATGGAACAATCTGTCAAGGCACTGTACCATTAGAAGTCGAATGGTGGACCACACTCACCTTACACCTGAGCAGAACTTGCCACAATGCTTCAGGGCACGTGGCGCTTGGCTTTCGGTGAGGTATGCGGGGGTACTGGCAAGAGTCTGTTGTCAGGAAGACGGAGTAGGACGCAAGGAACTTGTCACATCTGGGAAACGGCGCGGTAGTCATTGCACATGTCGAAATCTACCAGAGTGTCAAGTTGACCTCAGTTGAGATGCTTGTGAAACGGGGCAGCAGGGTCCGATACCGTGCAGACTCACTAGCGTTCTCTCCATTGCAGTGACTCTGCTGCAGGAAACCAAACAAGCTTCGCAGACGTCCGCTTTCAGCACTCTGCTTGGCTCAGTCACCTCGAAAGGCTCCGTGCTTGTCGATTCGCTTCGGTTCAAGAGAACTATGATATGGTCCATATCTTGGTAGCAATCCTTGCGAAGGCCTTTTGGCGATCTTCTATCTGTTCGGGACCCCAGGTATCATAGGCATCAATCTCCCTTGTGATTTCAATCTTGGACTTCTGGTATGTCTTCTTCTTCAAGTCAAATCCCTTATTCTGGATAGACCTGTTGAAACCTCGGTCAATGAGGGTCAGATTCCCGATACGATAGACCCACTCCTCATAGCTCACGTCGCCTAGATTCTTCGTCCACTCCTCACTAGGATTCTTAGGCAGGACGTGCTCTAGATCAACAGATTCCTGCACATCCAGTTCCCTAGTATCACGCTTCGCCCGTTCAAGTTCCTTCAGGATATACTTCGCTGCTCTTTGTGATCTTATGGAGCATTCGGCGAAGTCCCTACGGAATGCAGCATCGTCTGGAGCGTTCTTCTTTAGTTCACTGATGACCTCAGCGATATCAGTGCGGGAAGCATTCACCTTCCTGGCAAGCTCTCCGGCCTCAGACTCAAAGGATCCCGGTCGTTCGCCGCCAATCACAAACTTGCGTATCACGAAGTCAACACTCGCCTTTGCCATTTGAGCGAACTCCTTGGACTCTCGACCGAATCTATCAGCGGTGGCAAGCAACAAGGGGTGGACTTGGGTTGCTCCGATGGACCTTAGTGCCGACAGGCATCTCCTCACTTCGTCGGTCCAGTTACCGCTCACACGGATAACATCCAGATAGGTGTTGGACAGATTATCCAATTGGTCTACGACGTCCTTTGATTTCAATCCTAAACTGATTGCCTGCTTGACCTTTCGGTATAAGTCAAACTTCCTGAGTAGTCCATGCTTGGACATCCAATAGTACCTAAAGAAGCGAAGATACTCGCCTTCTTTGAACTTACTGGACAATTCTGCCAGCTTCGATGACAGATGGGGACGGTCCGCTTCATCGGCTGCCGCTAGGAAGAAGCTCTTCAGGAGCTGCATATGCGAGAGCTCGGTTCCTCTAGCATTCACACTCTCAAACACATGATAAGCGTCCGTGTCAACCGTGGTCTTGATAGACATCATGTAGACATTCTCTGTCAGATACTTATAGAACTGAGCTAACCATTCATTTCCCTTATCTACCTCCTGAGATCTCTGGATGTGCTTACAGAAGAACAAATACGCATTGAGTATCCGTTTATTTGATTCAGTTCTTGCGTCATTCCGTTTCTGCTCATCTGTGGTGTTGCCTTTCAGTATATGACTTGAGAAAAACGGCTGATCCTCCCGTCCTAGCTTGACTCTGTCGTAACGCATTTTAGTAGCAACATCGTAGTAGCACAGACTGTCCTTTATCCTATCTAGCAGATAATCGCCATCGCCGCATCGCTTGTTGCGGCCTGTTCCTTTCTTCCATGACTGAGTAGTTACATCTCGCATTGCAGCCATCAGAATGCACAATGTTGCCAGCCTCTGCTGACCATCGACAATTTCAAAGTGCGGAAGCCTGTCAAGAGTCCTACTAATGACTATCGTTGTTCCAAGAAAGTATTGCCTGATTCCCGAGTTCTTGGCTTCAAGTATGTCTTCCCAGAACGCCTCAATCACAGCTCTGTCCCAAGAGTAGCATCGCTGATATTCGGGCACTATATAAATGTCAGGCCCATTGAAGATATCAAGTACTCTGACCATAGACCAATTCAGGTTCTGACTCAGGCTGCACCGCCTCCGCGCAATCGCAACGCTTTCGGTGCTGTTGAAACATAAAAGCATTTAGTGATTGAATACTCCTGTGAAATCACAGGAGATGGAGGACACTGTAACACCACATTTGGGACACCACCTCTCACTTGAACCTCTCTGAGTCTTCGAGGTGTCATGTACAGCTGTGCAGGAGTACTGTCCTGTCTCCAAGCGAAGCATGGGGGCGTGTGTGGTTGTAGTACTCCATGTGCTCGTCCAGTTCCAGCCCCATACGACCGCTCTCCTCGTCAATCGTGCAATGCAACCGCTCCACCTTCCCGATGGCATGGGTGGTTCCTTCTCGTACGCACATGCTGCACTCTATTCTTGATGCACCACTTCTGTCTGGAGCGCACTGACCCCTCTGCCTCTGAATGACGGGCACGAACACCGACCCGTTGATCGTCAGCACCTGCAATGGCTGTCCATACCTCGTCACAGAGGCCCGGAGCGCCTCAAGGACCACCCTCGAGGATGAGCTCTCCCACTCCACGCTTGAGATGAGGTAACGGCAGGCATCGTCTATCACGTCGAGGCGACAGATAGACGCTTCGGCCATCTCTGCCATAAGGCCACATGAAGTCGAGCTGCCACAACTCGTTGGGATGTTCTCCCGATTGACCACGGACGATAGTGCTTCTTCCTCCACCTATGAGTACGGATTAGGCCCAGTCGTCGCATCACCCTGTGGACGGTCATGTGACTGACACAGATGCCCTCTCGTCCCGTCTGACGATGGCTGCTGTCTTGACTGCGCCCATCCCTGTCACTCGCAACAGGCGCACTTTGTCAACCAGATGCTGAGTGACCACTGTATTCCGGCGCCTAGGTGCCGTCGACTTCGGCTCGAGTTTCTCAAGACAGTAGAGTTCATACGCCTTGCGCCACCTGTAGACCGTGGAGCGGGACACACCGAACACCATGGCGGCCGCCCTAACGCTGTGTTCATACGAGTACTTCACAACTCGTTCTATTTGTGTCACCGGGGAGATCATTGTCATCACCAATTACAGTGATGATCTCTCCTGTGACGCACTCATGTCTTAACGTTGTGTTAACACACAAGAACTGAACTCCAGAGGATGCATATCGCCAAAGACCCGGCAACAGCCGCTCAGAAGCTGGACACTTAGTGACATGTCATAAGAGAACCCAAAGGATGTGTACGGAAGAGCTACACCAAAAGGCAATGGGATATGTGCAATTGTGAATAGGGGGGATTTCGGGGCGATGGTCAGGCTCTTCTTCTACGAGAAGATGCACCCTATGCTTGAGTGGACACCATAGTCTACGAATTGTACCGCAGAAGAACCGTGCAAGAACGAAGGCAAGGGGCACCACAGAGCTCCCACTGAGAGAGAGAAGGGGTGGACGGCAAGATTAAGTCGGGACAACCATCGACAGTAGGGCTCAGACTATTCTACCTCTCCGAACCTGCACCTTTGAGAGGAATAGTTTCACTTAATGACACCCGTCTCACACTCTCTGGAAGGCTCCAGCAGCCGCCTCGAAGTTGCACCGTCCTGAGCATGCACGGAGTGGTGCCCATGTATGCCCATGTGAACTGGAGCATACGAGGTCAACTCGACACCTCAACTGGCCTCGAGAAGACACTCTCAAGTGCTGCTTTCTGGGAGTGACGGCACTCCGGTGTTTAACTCCGTCCGATCAAGAACAGATGGTGCGGGCAGCGTGTCTAGTGTCACACGGCCGCGCTGCACGCACGCACGCGCTGGGCACGTTGCTGTGCTAGCAGAGACTATGGAAGCACGACGAGGAAGTAATAGTAATAGAGGCCGATGAGTCCGAACCCAATCAGGGCGAGGAAAGCTGCATTACCGACCAGCCAGCCCTTGGCACGTTTCTTCGGGACTTTGAATGGTCCGAACGTCTTCAGACCCACAGGAGCCTCATCAAGTGGGCTGACCACTCGCCAGAGTATCTCCCACGGGTTTGCCTTGGAGGGGAGTACATCGAGTGCCAGATGAGATGCATAACCGAGCATGAAGAATCCCAAGATGTAGAGCTCAGTTGGCTCAATGTAGTTGACCAGCTGACCAACAGTGCTGAAGACTATCATCATCAGGATTCTGCCAAGTGTCGGGAGAAGCACGATCACAGGTAGGAGAAACGAGTGGAACACGATGTTCCGGTGCCGCTCAATGCCCAGGAAGGGGATGTCCCAGTCAGGCATCAGCGCACCGACAAGCACACTGATGGACCCAACGAAGATGGACATGTTCCCTGCGATGTGCACGTCATATATCCACTGGTGGATTACACAGCCGCCCAGGCCACCGATGAAGAACGTGATGAAGAGCAGAGCCGCTCCGGATGCCGCATTGGTGGTGGTCCGGTCGCCCATGCTCTTGTTAGGTGCTTTGTAGTAGAGTATGGGGGTTGCGACGACCGCCAGCAACAGGCCCCCACCGAGGTAGTACAGGATGAGAACATCGACAGAGAGATTCTCAAACCAGACTGTGAAGGCGTAGATTCCGGTGTACAGCGCAACGAAGAAGGAGAATGCGAATATCATGTGTGACAACTGATTCATAGAGGAGACCCCTGCATAATTGTGATAGATGTGGCCCGTTTCACTTATCTCTTTCTGAGACGTCTTATTGGGCACACGTTGTCTATGTGCAATCGAGCAACTGTTATTAGCCACCTGCAGCCAGTATTGTCTACTCCAAGGGGACCAGTTTCAGTGATGCGCTCAAGGGACGTGATATCAATTCTCATCGCTGGCGAAGGAGGAGTCGGCAAGAGCACGCTCGTGAAGAACCTCATCACTGGGAGCTACCATCCTCAGACGCTCACAGTGGGACTCAATGTGGAAACATGGACGTACGAACACGGAGGGCGGAAACGTACGGTCACCATCATGGACGCTGGCGGTGAGGAACGGTTCCAGTTTCTCCTTCCCAGCTGGGCACGAGGCACAAGTGGCTGCATTCTGGCATTCGATCTCGGGCGCTTCATCAGCTTTCTCCACTTGCCGGACTGGCTTGGAATAGTCCTTGGAGCGATGAAGCCTGACAGGGTACTGCTGGTTGGAACGAAGGCAGATCTCGGAAATGATAGAGAGGTCCCAGGAGAACACGCTGAGGCATTCGCACGCGACAACGGTCTCATCGGCTATGTCGAGACAAGTGCAAAGATGAGCATGAACGTCGTGGAGGCATTCCAGATTCTTCTCGAGCGGATCAACATTGACAACTGAGCATCAGCTGAGTCAATCCACACCCGTTCGGCACCAGTGAGCCACAAGTACGTTGATAAAGCGGAACTCCATTACTGATGACGAGTGGACTCGACCATGTCCAAAGGTGCAGTACGGGTCTTCTGTACGAGATGCCAAAAGTGGTATCCGACCCCAGTTGACTTGAGTAAGCTGAAGACCAGCCGAGCAGGTCTTTGGTCATTGGCGCTTCAGCACGGTGACCACGTTCTCACCATATACATTGACAAGGAACTGAAAGTGAGAGGAGAGGCGATTGCGGACTCCGTCTCCACAGAAAGGGAAGACAACACTTCGGACAAGGCGATCGACTTTTTCGAGAAGATGTGAGCGTGTATCCTGATGGTCCTGAACCCAAATACGACAGTCATAGCGGCATCAGCAAACGCCATAACGGCACTCCTGTTCTTGTATGTGGCATACAGGCTGCTCAAGTTCTGGCAAAAGGGCAGAGACCCGCTTAGTGCGGCTCTGGCTACTTCAATTCTCCTCCTAGGATTGGGCCTCGCCGTCGAAGTGGCATCAGAGGTGGTGACCATCACTGTTGGGGTCAACGCGCTTGGTAACGCCCTGACGTACGCCTTCTTTGCACTCTTCATACTGTCATACCCTGTCCTAGCATACTTCTCTGTGGGTCTCTTCTACCCCAGGAACAGGTGGTATCTTCCGACCATCTCGTTTTCCGGTGGCTTTGCATTGGCCATAATACTCACGCAGGACATCGGGTACGGTCCGCCCCCAATCGCAATGGCACCATTCGCAGCACTGACGCTGGGCCTATATGTCCCCCTCTACATGGCCTGCAGACGAACTGCCCCAAAGGCACCCATGAAGGTCACGCAGATGAAGTTCGTTCTCGTAGGACGTTTCGCAGTGCTGTACATAGTCACATTCATACTATTCGGCCTGACTCCATTCTTTGGCGGCGAAGGGCAGGAGTTCATCGGAAACCTCTTCTTCCTTCTTGTAGCAGCTGTCATGATGATCACCGTGATTCACGCATGGTTTGGATGGGCCATGCCGGACTTCCTTCGGAGACGGTATTCTGAGGATGTGCCAGTCGTGGCAGACCAGGAGGACAAGCAACACTCTGTACAAGACTAGGTCCTTCTGCTGCTTCAGCGCACAAGAGCGTCGTCATGGGATAGGATTGGTGAGCACGACGCATCGCGAATTCGACCTGCTCCTCAGTACGATTCGCGATATGACATCTTAGCGCTTCGACCATCAACAGATGTGGCCGCAGAAACACATCGCGATTGAGGGGCGTTGTAGTGCTCTCGCACTCCTGGATGCTTGCCTCGCATAGGACTCCTTCCTGCAGAGTAGAGCACACAAATGCGTGCGTCACATCAACACGCTTATATGAATCTGGATTCGAAAGAGTTCAGGAATCGCCATCTGGTGAGGAAGAATGACACAGAAAGCGACGGACCGAGAGAGCATGGTTCCACCTGAAGTCAGAGAGAGGATGAAGCAAGTCAAGCACAAGATAGTCGTGCTCTCGGGCAAGGGAGGAGTGGGCAAGAGTACGGTCTCAGCCAACCTGGCGATGGCATTTGCAAAGATGGGAGCAAGCGTTGGAGTGCTTGATGTCGACATATACGGCCCCACAATTCCCAAGGTACTTGGCCTTGAGGGGCAGCACCCGGAGGTGTCGGACAATTCGATCCAGCCCGTCGAGGGACCGCTCGGATCCAAGATAATGAGCATGGGCTTTCTGCTAAGGAATGCCGACGATGCTGTTGCATGGCGTGGACCGCTTGTCGCCAAGGCCATCACTCAGTTCCTCAGCGATGTCCAGTGGGGAGCTCTTGACGTCCTTGTTGTCGACCTGCCCCCTGGCACTGGTGATGAGATACTCAGTATCCTGCAGTCAATACCAGCGGTCGATGGTACGCTTATTATCTCAACCCCACAAGAAGTGGCGGTGCTCGGTGCGAGGCGGGCAATCCAGCTCACACAGAAGATGGGTGTGAACGTCTTGGGCGTGGTGGAAAACATGGGTGAATATGTCTGCCCAAAGTGCGGTGAGCGATACAGGATGATGGGTGAGGGTGCAGTGATACGGGCTGCCACTGACTACGGCGTAATGTATCTAGGCTCACTTCCAATGGACCCCGCCATAGTGAAGTTCTCTGACGAGGGCAGACCTTTCGTGATTGCAGCCCCCGAGTCCGAGTCAACCAAGGCATTCATGGCACTGGCAAAGAAGATATCCAATCTCATCGGGTTAGGCAAATGAGACGAGGGCGGCGACAACCACAATGATCCTTACCATCGCCTCTGGCAAGGGTGGTACGGGAAAGACAAGTGTGGCTGTCAACCTCGCCCTATCATTGGGAAATGTCAGGCTCCTTGACTGTGACGTTGAGGAGCCAAATGCGCATCTACTCCTCGGCCAGCCACCGACCAAGACGCAGTCGGTCACCACACCAGTACCGCAGATTGACCCCTCGAAGTGTACGTTGTGCGGTGACTGTGCCCGTTTCTGCCGCTACCACGCCCTCTTCGTGGCCCCCAAGGAGGTCCTGTTCTACAAGGACCTCTGTCACTCGTGCGGTGCGTGCTCGGTCGTGTGTCCTACCGGAGCTATAACTGAGGTCGGCCGTGAGATTGGCACACTGCACACTGCGACTGTGGGAGACCTATTCCTCGCATACGGCCTGCTTGACATCGGAGAGCCCGTAGTGAGTCGACTCATCTCAGCTGTCAAGAGGCATATCGTGAGGGACGCTCTGAACATCCTTGACGCGCCTCCCGGGACTGCGTGCCCTGTGATTGAGACGATGAGGGAGAGCGATTTCATACTGCTCGTGGCTGAGCCCACACCCTTTGGACTTCATGACCTATCACTTGCGCTAGATGTGGTCGAACAACTTGGCATCCCACGAGGGGTCGTGCTGAACCGCGCAGGCTTGGGTGATGACTCAGTGCATGAGCTATGCATTTCCAGAGATGTGCCTGTGCTTCTTGAGATTCCGTTCGACCGTAGGATAGCAGAGCTCTACTCAAGGGGTGTGCCCTTTGTCACCGTGATGCCCGAGTGGGCGCCCCGATTCCGCCGCATGTTCGAACACGTTCAGGAGATGACCAAAGGTGTACAGCCAAGTGGCAGTAGTCAGCGGTAAGGGCGGCACAGGGAAGACTACCATCTGCGCAGCCTTTGCAGCCATGGCCGACGATGCAGTATTGGTGGACTGTGATGTTGATGCACCCGACCTTCACATACTCCTGCACCCCCAGATCGTCGAGGAGTGGGACTATCAAGGTCTCCCACTGGCCGCAATCGACGCAGATGCGTGTACGATGTGTGGAATCTGTCGACAGGCCTGCCGATTCCACGCTGCCACCCCACCAACGATAGACCGAATTGCCTGTGAGGGCTGCGGTCTCTGCGCGTATCTCTGTCCCGAGCATGCAATCAAGATAGGTCCCCGAGTGTCAGGCAAGACCTACTGGTCCAACACACGTTTTGGGCCGCTCTCGCACGCGCGGCTCTTCGCAGGAGAGGGTACGTCGGGTAAGCTGGTCACCGAGGTCAGAAAGAAGGCATCTGAGATCGCATTGAGAGAGGGCCGCTCCATGATACTCATCGACGGGTCACCCGGGATAGGATGCCCTGTCATATCCACTCTGACGGGAGTTGACTTGGCCGTCATAGTGACAGAGCCAACGCTGACAGGGGCGCATGACATGGCAAGAGTGGTCGGTCTGTGTCGTGAGCTCGAGGTGCCGGCATCAGTCATTGTGAACAAGCACGATGTCAACCCAGACATGACGGAGCAGATTGAGGAAAGCTGCATGGAGTGGGGACTTGAGGTACTTGGTAGAGTCCCGTTCGATCCCGTGATGGTCCACTCTATGGTCGCAACGCAGACACTGCCTGAGTTCGCCCCCCACAGTGAAGTCACACTACTACTCGCCAGAATGTGGGAGCGAATTGTAGACACCATCAACTACTAGACCAGGGGAGGAGTGTCAGAACATGACGAAGTTTTATCTCATCAGTACGCTGAGGTTTCACTATGCCTCGAAGGAAGATGCATAGGCTCGTCGAGGGCGAACCGCCGGTCTCCATATTCAAGCCAGCAGGAGTGCCAGCAAGAGAGCTAGAGGAGATACTCCTTGAAGTGGACGAGTTCGAGGCAATAAGACTGGCCGACCACATAGGCCTCGATCAGAGAGAGGCTTGCGAGGCAATGAATGTGAGCCAACCGACCTTCAACAGGATACTCAGTTCCGCAAGGAGGAAGATTGCAACAGCTATCGTCAAGGGGTGTGTACTGAGGATCGAGGGGGGCAACTACGTACTCCGTGATGGCTCAGGGGGACTCGAGTGCGTGCAGTGTGGTCACTTTCTGGGACCGGTCTCTTGCGAGACTTCTTCTTGCCCTAAGTGCGGCTCTCAAAGTCTCAGATGGACAAGGAGGTCTCAGAGGTGTGACACCAACCCAGACTGATCAGCTACCACAGACTTTAAATTGCCTGTAATGAATCTAGATTTAGAATCTAGATTCGATTGGTTCGGGAATAACACAAAACCGACCAGACGAAACCAATCCAAGAGGAAGATGCAGATGACAAAGGTGGCTGTGAGTTCGACAGGCAGCAGTCTCAACTCGCCGATAGACCCGCGATTCGGGCGGTGTACATACTTCATAGTAGCGGATACTGACACCATGGAGTTCAAAGCAATTCCCAACCCAGCAGTCAATGCTGCGGGAGGGGCAGGAGTTCAGGCGGCGCAGACAGTGATTGCTGAGGGCGCAGAAGCCGTCATAACCGGCACTGTGGGTCCTCATGCGATGACTGCACTGCATGCAGCAAACAAGCAGATCCTGTCCTGCCCGGCCGGTACAGTGATGCAGGCCATTGAGTCGTACAAGAGGTCAGAACTGAAGACTCTGACCACCTCCGCTCCAGCTTACACAGGAGCAGGTATGGGTGGCCGTGGAAGAATGGGTCATGGTCATGGACGCGGTAGAGGAGGCTGGTGACCACGAGAAAAGTAGTGATCCCAACTGATGACGCAGAAGGCAAGAGCCTCGCAGGTCACTTCGGACGCGCGGAGTACTTTGTGGTCGTTGAGCTAGACGACGCGAATAGAGTGGTCAGGCGAGATGTCCACAACGTAAGAGGAGAACACACCGGAGGCCACGGCTATACGCACGACAACATCATGCGGATGAATCCGGATGCCGTCATCGTTGGCGGCATGGGGCCTAGGGGCATAGCATCGTTCCAGAGCCGGGGTGTGGCCGTGCTGCAGGCCAACAGTCCCTCAGTAGATGAACTCGTGGCAGCATACATCAGCGGCAGACTCGGTGTGCTCACCGAAGGATGTCATGACGCGCATCATCACTAGCCAGCAGGGCCGACGCATCCCCGTTACGACCGTTCATTTTTAGTTGGACAAAGTTTGACACAGGAGTCTTGTCACTCCCAGGAGACGGCACTGGGGTCACTCCTCGAGGTCTCATGAGGTGTCTAACCGACCTCGAGCTCTCAGCTCCCGCACGGAGGTATATATGCACCACGCAGTGATGTCCAAGATTGTCCGACTTCTGGGCAGCTGCTGCTAACCCAATGAGGCACCGGGTCCCAGAGGAGGAGGGGGCATCCACCAGCTCCCAGTGGCCGAACGGTTGATGGGGCAACATGGTATGTCGATGGACCAGCGTGGCCAATAGGAAACCGAAGCCTGCCAGGAGACACGACAGGAGAAGGCAGTCGATTGGAGAGCCCCAAGGAGTCTGAAGATGCTGAGTTCGGCAGGACTTGCCGCTGCAAAGGCGCAGTGACCGGAGTTGCTATGCACCCAACGGGCCGCGATGGCTAGGTTCCATTTCAAGTGATACGACAGATGCGTGGGAGGTCAGCGTGAACACCGATGGCGGCGCGCCGTTGACTCGGAAGCAGCGAGCCCAAGCTTCATGACTCATCACGCCGCGTTTTCTCTGAGCACAGCCAGATCATGAGAACACGCACGCCTATCACAGAACTAGTCGGGGAAGTCTCATCTTCTGTCAACCGTAGCCTGTTGATTCGCAGACTGTTCTTCGACTTGCACACCCCCTTCCGAGAGATCAGAGAACTTGCGTTCCCCGAACTGTTTAACACAGGACGGCCCAGGGTCACTGCCAGAAGAAACGCGGACATTGAGATACTCGCCGCTCTTGGTTGTGACGACTGGCTGGAGTACACCGTTCTGAGGAGTAGGACATTCCCTTCGCAGAAGCGCAGGGCGCCTCACCTCATCATCACGGAGCAGTCAACGCAGCGGTCCTCAGACAGCTTCAGGCAAGTCTGAAGCTCACTCCAGGACACTTCACTGCTGGCCGTCATAGCGCGCCGGTGATGCCGTTCATTTTTAGTTGGACATAGTTGGACACAGGAGTCTTGTCACTCCCAGGAGACGGCACTGTGGTCACTCCTCGAGGTCTCATGAGGTGTCGAACCGACCTCGAGCTCTCAGCTCCTGCACGGAGGTATACATGCACCACGCAGCGATGTCCAAGACCGTCCAGCTTCTGGGCAGCTGCTGCTAACCCATGCTGGCTGATATGGGGGAAGGGGTCGCCGCATCGAGAACTGATGAGGTATTCAGCTACTGCTGCCGGCGCTCGTATCAATGCCCTTGACGCGTACTCCTCTGGACAATGAGTCGATACCAAAGGCACCGGCGAGGACCACGATGATTACGAGCTCGACTACAATCATGAAGGGGATGGGGACAGCCGACCCCGCAGTCTGCATGAGGATTCCACCCAATGCATTGAAGCCGCCATGAAAGAGAGTCGGAGCAACGACATTCCCCTTGCCCCAGTTGTATAGCGCGCCATAGATGACCGATACGACTACGGTCTGAGAAACGAACACCACATATGAACCATAGACATCTGGCATCTGACTGCCGAACACAGCGAAGTGGGGCCAGTGCCACAACGCCCAGATGAGACCAACAATGAGGCTCGATACAAGTGCGCTGTATCTCCTCTGCAGCTCAGGTTGCGCAAACCCTCTCCAGCCAATCTCCTCCCAGACACTCACAAGTGCGGCGACGCACAGCATAGGCACGTACGGCAGCAGGTCGTCCATCGCAAGAGCATACACGCCGCCTGTCAACAGATACAGTGTGACCGCACCATAGAATACCACAAGGGGGAGCAGCAGTGACAGAGCGAGAGCGGTCTTGTCCACCTCTTGTCCCGCAGCCGCAGAGAAGAGCTTCCGCACGCCTGCACCTCTGTTCTGAGAGCGCATGGCGGCGGCAGCGGCAATTGTCGGAGACACTCCGCCAAGAATGACCAGGAGGGCTATCGGTTCGACCGGGAACAGTCCGTAAGAGGACAGGACCCAGGGAACATAGAAGATTGCGCCCAGGGCAAACACAACAGCAATGTACACTACGATTGAGTGCCAGGAAGACGATGACTGAGTTCTCGTACTACCATCCATGAGGCTCATCCTCCGGTCTGCGGTGTGTCCGTGTTTGCAGTGATATCAACGTTTCGTGCGGTCAAGTGGCATCCGAGGTCCGAGCCAAGCGCTTTGCAAGTGCCTTCTTCTGTTCAACGTCGCTTAAGCGCGCAATCATGATGCGCTGTGCCTGCGGAGAGCCAGCGCCGTGCATCGACTCGGCGAGATACCCCACCGCAGCTCGTCCTAGTGTCAGGTTCTCAATCAGACGCAGCATCCTGATGCGGTCGGCGGTCTTCACTCCGTCGGCACCTGCAAGGTACTTCTGGAGGACTGGGCCGGTCTCAGGATCAGTGAGGTCACTTGCACTGGGACAGGTGACGAAGAGCCCCCCCGCAATGTCCTGAAGCAGTCGGGCAATCTCGTACGGGAACCTAGTGACATTCTGCTTGCACACATTGGCGAGCAAGATGTCAACAAGGAAGTTGCCAGCGGGAGTCTTCTGGCCTGCCGCCGAGCAGGCAATGCCACAAGCATAGAGGGTCTCGTTCAAATGTGTCATCTCAGTCAGCTTGTCTTGAATATGGGATGCCTTCGCAACACCATTGTATTCTGCAATGCATGCCGCAGCCCCGACGAGGACATCACCTACCCCAACCTTACAACCACCGTAGCTCTGCCGGTGATACGCAGCAAAGGACTCAACAAGACGACCGCGGAACTCGGTCTCTCCATTCATGAAGACACGCTCGTTCGGCACAAACACATCGTCGAAGACCACCATGCACTCCTGTCCGCCATACATGGGGTTGCCGCAGTCAAGGTCCCCTTCAGGACTCGTGTCAAGCCTCCGCAGGTCGCACGATTGCCTGCCATAGTAGTACTCGATGCCATCTGCATCTGAAGGCACGGCACAACACACGGCATAGTCCGTGTCCTCAGGTCGCATGGCCAAGGTAGGCATGACCAAGTGCTCGTGGGAGTTGATGGCCCCTGTCTGATGCATCTTCGCACCACGTATTACTATGCCATCTGAGTCCCGTGCTGCGACATGGACATAGAGGTCAGGGTCTCTCTGAGCAGAGGGTCGCTTGCCACGGTCTCCTTTGGGGTCCGTCATGGAGCCTGCAATGGTCCAGTCCTCGCTCTCGGCCTTCATGACGAATTCTCTGAACCGCTGATGGTAGTCCGTTCCGAGCTTCGCATCAATCTCGTAGGTGGTCAGAAAGACGGCGTTCATCGCATCCATGCCAACACACCTTTGAAAACATGTGCCGCACTTCTGACCGAGTATGCGCAGCATCTTGACCTTTGACAGGAGGTCCTCGGTGCTACAGTGCAAGTGACAGAACCTGTTCACCGTCGCTCCGGTGAGGAGGGACTTGGCTGTGGCAACGGTCCTGTACTCCGGTGCATGCGCAAGGTCGTAGGTAAGAGCAACGGAGTTCACAGAGGCCCGGACCAGAGGATGCTCGAGAGGACTACGCACCTTCTCGCCAAGCAGATGGACTCTCAGAGGCCGACGCCTCTTGAGGCTCTCAATATACTCGGCACCAGTCATTAGGACCACTGATATCAGACTCCAAGGGCAATCAACGTTACGCAAGAGAAACACATCGACGCATATGAGCTATACCATCAACCGCTTATTGTCAGTCAGACTACGCAGTCACGTTCGGGCAAGGAATGCACCTAATAGGTATGACACAGAATCATTCAATAGACTGGTTCCCATGACCACTCGCGGAGCGCCATGCCATTCTTTGACTTCTCTGGCACAAGGATTCACTACGTCGACATCCAGCCGAAAGAGAGCACCTCCGTAGGCATGCCGATTGTCTTCGTTCATGGAGCCGGCTCATCGCACATATCGTGGAGTCTGCAACTCAGGGAGTTCTCCAAGACCAACAGGTCCATAGCTCTTGACCTCTCAGGCCACGGAGAGTCTGACGATGGCAAACCTGCTGTGTCAATAGAAGACGACTACACATCTGAGCTGAAGGGTCTGATCACTCACCTTGGTCTACAGGACTTCATCCTTGTCGGTCACTCAATGGGAGGCGCCGTGGCAATGAGCTACGTGCTTCGTGAAGACACAGTAAGACCCAGAGGACTGGTACTAGTCGACACATCAAGCTCACTCGACTTGTCGAAGCTTGCACTCGGGCTGGCAATTGAAGCAGTGGAGGACAGACT
Source organism: Candidatus Thorarchaeota archaeon (assembly GCA_013388835.1). Taxonomy (NCBI): domain Archaea; kingdom Promethearchaeati; phylum Candidatus Thorarchaeota; species Candidatus Thorarchaeota archaeon. Next base: position 26,373 of record JACAEL010000056.1, read on the forward strand.
GCTTCTTTTCAGGAACAGGTCACTGGAGGAGTTCACCGACACTTACAAGATAAAGAGGATTGAAGAACAGACACGTCTGTCGAATCCGGAGGTGCTTCGCAGAGACCTTGCTGCCTGTGACCGCTTCGACATCACGAGCAGGCTCAGTCAGATTGAGGTGCCCACCTTTGTCCTTGTTGGCGACGATGATGACATAGTCCCCCCACGCATTGCCAAGTCACTGCAGAAGTCGATACCGCGCTCCGACATTGCCGTGGTCCGCAAGGCCGATCATGCACCAATGATAGAGAACCCAGAGGAGTTCAACAGACTGCTTCGTCGATTCGTCAAGTGGGTTGAGTCACATGAGGCATGATGAGCCTGAAGCAGAAGTGCAGTTCAGATACCCTAGAGGAAATCATCCTTGAATGTCATGCTTCCTCGATATCATCATCACCGCATGGGCACCAAGACCAGACTACGCTTTAGGAGTTATGGTCGTGTAATACCGCCTCCGTCATAGGTGGTCAGGCTCTGACGAAATGGTAGAAGCAGGGCCTCTTGACCCGAAGAAGGCCTATTATCGACGTGATGACTGAGTCAGCAGATGGTTGCAGAAGGTGTATCCAATGACGACAGCGGAAACATCACAGAAGAGACACCTCGGCATCTTTGCCGCACTGGTGATACCATTGTATCTCACCGCATGGTATGCGTTCAGACCGGTGGAGCCTGAGACCTCACGGATAGTCGAGTCAACGGGCTTCGTCTTGTGGTCACTGATTGCCATGCTACTGTTCCTGACGGTGGCAAGACAGTTCGCGTTCCTTCAGTCCAAGCCCGGGACGGTAATGACCTCCTTGTGCGTCGGTATGCTTCTATGGTGTGCAGCGGAGTCGACTTGGTTGTACTTCACTGTCATCGGTGTGGAACCATTCCCGTCGGTCGCAGATCTGTTCTGGATCGCAGGTTACGTGCCCATGCTGATTGGATTGGGAGTGAACGCACGAGGAATACCTGTCAAGTTCAAGCCCCTGACACTCGTGGTCTGGCTTACAGCCTCGACTGCAATTGTGCTGTTGACATCCATACTAGAGATAGTACCCATCCTCTATGGAGGCGCGGATGTCAGCACTCTGATAACAGTCATCTACCCAGCCTTCGACTCTTTGGTGATATCGCTTGTTCTAGTAATCCTGTTCAAGTTCAAGGCAGGGCAGGTATCAAGACCATGGGCTGCAATTGCAGTAGGATTCATCCTCAACGCAGTCGGAGACATACTGTTCACATATGCAGACTGGCTTGGTCTTTATCAGGGCGCCTATGAACCAGTAGACTATCTTCTGGCAATGGGCTATGCTGCATTCATACTGGGCGGTCTTCTGTTCAGGAGAATCTATGCGACCGAAGGATAGGCGGCCGGCATGATCAAAGGTCTGATGGTCTTCCAATCTGATGGAACCCCTGTCTATTCGTATCCCGACGAGATGACCTCAGCCGACAGCCAGACCGTGGTCACCGGTCTAGTCCATGCAATACAGGTGTTTGCCAAGGACATGTTCGACAAGAAGACCGGGGCCATAAGCTCAGCAACCGTCTCCAACACGATGTTCACGTTTCGTACTCTGACACTGCGAGGTGAGGACGGCAAGCCCCTAGAGTACTGCTTCGTGGTCATGACTGAGGCAGGAAACAGGGAAGACGAAGCGAATGAGGTCTTGGAGTACTTGATGGTGACGTTTCTGGGTTACGAGTCGGGCCGATTCGAGCGTATCCTACGGCAGGGCGTCACTAGCCAAGAGAGCTTCAAGTCGTTTGACAGTTACGCCATCAAGGTCATGACATCAGACTGGCATGCGATCAGGAAGAAAGTCATACCCGTCGCCGCTAGCATCCTGCAGGGAGTGCTGAACGGACTGCGAGGGTATCTCTCTGTGGACCAGATACTCGCGTTCAGCCCGAAGCTGCAACGAATAGGGTCCACCTATGTATGGCTCTCGGACAGGCTTGACGAACACGGAGAACAGGAACTGCTAAGCAAAATTGAACAGACCCTGAGAAGACTCTATGGACCAGGCGTCTTCGAATCAGTGTTGGAACAGGCGAAGAAAGATATGCTGACCGAATAGAGTAGGCCCGGCATCGAAACCGGGTCTACTCACCACCTGCGGCATCCGCAGCCGCAGACCTAGACTAGCAACCTGACCAACCCAAGTTGAGAGCGTCGTCAATCAGAGCCGGAGTCTTGTTGACTCTCTTTCGAGTGTCGCGCTCCCTGCGCTTATGAACACTGGAGTGATTATGTCTTGCCACCATATCACCTCCTGACGCAGATACTCGGCGCTTGCCATTCACCACTGACTCGTCCGAAAGACCAAACAGGGCAAGTGACAGACACAACCAGTGATGCAGTGGTGACACAAGAAGTAGGGCTCTCTCGACAGACGTCCACAACCAGTGGGATTACCAAGCTATCGTTCGAACCAATCATTTCTAGGCGGCATCGCCTGATACGGATTCCTGCAAGAATGCTAATAAGCTTTGATATGGCCAGAATTGGGCTCTATGAGCACTCTGTGGCCCCAGATGATAGTCACCCGACAAGAGAGTCAGTTCAGCCCAGTCACAGAGGAGCGGATGTCGTATTGGCGTTGTTGGAAGCGCTTATAGCATCTAGAGACACGAAGCTCACAAGGTTGACTCACCATGTACTCGAGCCCCGAGAGGTCCTTTACAACCATGACCACCAGGGAGATGGTATCACTCTGGTGGAGGGAGAGATGGGTCAGATACATGGTCTTCTCGCTGACACCCATTGGGTTTGTGGATGCCATCTACACCGTGCTTCTCTGGAACAGCAAAGGAGCGGAGTATGAGATCAATCCGATTGTGCGGCTGGCTCTCTCGACGGAGTGGTGGTACATCTGGTTTGTAACTGATGTCGTCTCATTCTCGTTGTTTGCTATGGTCGCTGGTTCATACTACCTTCACACACGGTCGAGGATATTTGGTACCAAGACAAAGTGGCTGGCAGTACTCGTGGCATTCAGAGTGGCTGCTGCAACTCACAATATCCTGCTGTTCTACTCAGTATCCTATCCAGTCTTTGGGACTGCCCTCGCTGCACTTGTTTCATACCTCTTGCTCAAGCATCTGCTTGGCAGGACCGAGGACATATCGCGGAGAGGTCTCACGGACTACGTCAGATGGAAGTACTATCGTCTAAGGGACCACCTTGTTAGCAGGGGGCTGAAGATGACGCAGACGGAACCAAAGGAAGTCATGGTGCCAGCAGTCAAGGACTCAGTATCATCTACACTGAAAAGGGCAGGATACATCTCCGCCGGGGTGCTTGTGTTCGTCTCCACACCTTTCATACTTGCACTGGTTGGGGATCTGACAGGGCTCACGAGCTGGAGCGAGGTCTTCGGACCCTACGTCTTCTTCAACGAGATATCCGGGCCTGCCTTCATTGTCGGCTTCGTGGTCATACTTGTCCTCACGGCTGCAATACTCCGTCTCTTGCTGGAAGCATTTGGCGACGAGGGTGGTGCGTGGTAGTTCACAGGAGGCCTCAGAATGACTGAAACAGATACAGTAGTCCATTCAACTCGCAAAGCGTGGCTGCTCAGGTCAATCTACATTCTTGTGTCAGTCGGAGTGTTCATCTTCATGCCATTCTTCTTGATTTGGCTGGGCTACGCAACGGGAGTCACATGGTGGAAGGAGACGTTCGGACCGTATGTCTTTTTCGACACGACAACGGGTCCCGCTTTTGTCATAGGCTTTGTTTCCGTGCTGTTCATGGTCGCCCTCATGATCTTCTTCATCATGAAGGCATTCGACACTACAGAAGGAGCATGGTAGGAGTAGCACATGGTGCGAGAGTGTCACAGTGGCATGACTCGCAGATGACCTGTGTTCTGCTTCCGCGAGTCATTGCCAACGTGCCGTGTCTGTGAGTCAGGGGGGGAGTCAGATGTGTGCCATCGTCAGTGCCATGATAGCCTTCTGAACATGAAGTCGATTCTCTGCGATGTCATACACGATAGACCTAGGACCATCGCATACCTCGTCAGTGACCTCCGAGCCCCTATCGACAGGCCCACAGTGGATAAAGTATGCATTGTGGGTCTTTGCCATCCATTCGCGGGTTGTAATCCAGTCTTCGTACTTCATGGCCTTTGCAATCTCCCTCTTCTTGGCCTCATCGTAGCCGTGCCTTAGCGCATCCTCATAGAAGTGACCTGTCATCCAGTTTCGGGAGTAGACAAAGTCCGCGTTCTTGTATCCCTCTTCCAAGTCGTGGACAATCTCAAAGCGGCTGTTGGAGGCTGCTGCGTTATCTTCGCACCACTGGATGACCTGCGGATCAAGGTCATACCCCTCCGGGTAGCAGAGTGTCACATCCGTACCCAGATGCGTGTTTATCAGAATGCTCTCCTGCACGGATGACCAAGAGCGTACCAGGCCACCCTTTGCCCAGACCTGCAGGAGTTTCTTCCCTTTCAGATTCTTACCAGCATGCATTCTCATTCCCATCACATCGGCAAGACCCTGACATGGATGGAATCGGTCGTGTGCCATACTTATGATTGGGACGCTCGCGTGCTGTGCATACTCCCGCAGAAGCTCGTCACCCTGACCATATCTCTCAATGGCTGTTTCAAGCACTCTGATGCCAATGCCGCAAGCATACCTGCTCATGACGTTCGCCGCGTCTTGAACAGTCTCGCCGGCGGTCTTTGCAGACTTCAAACGCATCGTCCCAGGTTCTAGGAACTGCGCATGTCCACCCAGCTCTGTGGCCGCACACTCGAATGACTGTCTCGTGCGGACGCTCGGATTGTAGAAGAACATGAAGAATGTCTTGCGATCAAGACAGTTCCGCAGCGGGTGGTCAAACCTGTGCTCTTTGAACTCAAATGCAAGCGACAGAGCACGTTCTATTTCCTCGGCTGACCACTCCTGCGTTGTGATTAGATCCCGTCCATACAGCTCATTCATTCTGGAACACCGCATGGACGAGAGCGAAGCCGCCTTTAAGACATGTCGCCATGCCATCGGATACCAGAGGCAGCTTCACCAGCTCATGCCGCTCTCAGCTTCGCCTCTAGCTCCTTGATACTATTCTGAATCTGCGTGCCTCTGACAAGTGTCTTCATCAATCGGGTCTGATACTCCTCCTTGCTGATTCGCCCGCTCTGAAAGTCTTGATGCAACGTCTGACGTTCAGCACGCAACTGGTCAGCCGCTTTCCCCAGCGCCGCTTGTCGTATTCGCAACAGTGCTTTTGACTCACCCATTACACTTACATCTGTAGCCATTTGACCAGCTCCTGCATTGTATGTTAGTAGATAATATCGCCTATGTGTTACTCATACATATAAGGGTTGTCATTCGTCACGGCGCTTGGCGCGAACGAGAAGGCCATACGCATGTCCCCTTCACGAGCTATATAGCCACCACACAATTGCCAGTGGTCGGCAGTTCTATATTCATGGAAGAAGGATAGGTAAGCCAAGCGAACAGGAAGAGATAGTCATGAGAATGGTCAGGATTGGACTAGTCCAAGCGTGCTGGGAAGGCAATGTCACCAACGACGAGGAGATAAGAAGAGGCATCGAGAAGATGCTCAAGAAGCACGAGGGGTTCGTCGAAGAGGCTGCAAAGAAGCAGGTTAACATTCTGTGTTTCCAAGAACTGTTCAATGGCCCATACTTCGCTGCCGAGCAGGACCCACGATGGTTCAGGTTTACCGAGAGGATTCCCGGGCCCACATTCGACAGATTCGCACCTCTTGCAGAGAAGCATGGCATGGTCATCATCGCACCGATATATGAGGAGGAGTCACCCGGCTTCTACTACAACACATCCATGATTATCAACTGTGATGGATCGCTTCTTGGAATCTACAGAAAGAGCCACATACCGCACCAGCCACCGGGATACTGGGAGAAGTTCTACTTTAGGCCCGGGAATCTGGGCTACCCAGTGTTCGAGACGCGTTTTGGCAGAATAGGAGTTTACACATGTTACGATCGCCACTTTCCTGAGGGCGCGAGGATACTGGGGCTAAACAACGCGGAGATAGTCTTCACACCGTCAGCAACGACCAGAGGTCATTCGGACCACCTCTGGACACTTGAGCAGTCCGCGCATGCCGTGGCAAATGGGTATTTCGTGGCCGCAATAAACAGGGTGGGCGATGAACCGTGGGGCATTGGACACTTCTACGGCACATCCTACGTTGTCAACCCGAAGGGAGAGGTCTTGGTCAAGGGCTCGGACGACAAAGATGAGCTAGTAATCGCCGACATAGACTTGGACATGACTCGCGAGGTGCGCAACTACTGGCCCTTCTTCAGAGACCGAAGACCGGAAACCTATGAGGACATACTTGGTCTCTAGTCAGCCATACGTTGCAGAGTGGTGTAGCAGTTGTTTGAAAGCCGGGCAGTCGTGGACTTGTGTTTCGAATCGGCACATTCCGATGCCGAGTCACGGGACTGAGGTTATCCCAACGACAGACGAGCTGACCTCAAGAAACGGAGAAGCCTCGCTACATGCACATGGGAGTGAGAAGGCATCCACGTCCTGCTCAGCCCAACAATGAGCGATTCTCGTGAGTACAAAAGGCTATAACGACTGCATGAACGCTCTCAAACAAGGGGTCTTCGACATGGGAGATACCAACAATGACGTCTGGCTGGACATACAGAGGATGCGCACTCGTGCAATCAGACGGGCGATCTGCGGCGCAGCAATGCTGATGTCCTTACTACTGCTGCAGCTTGCCCTCTTCTTTCTTCAGGACGCTGTCTCTGCCCAGGTAATCATTGTCATCATGGTAAATCACTTGATCACTGGGATGGCAGGAATCTTCTTACTGGTATACTATGGCACGGGGTGGATAATGCTCCTTCACAACATGAAAGAGCTGGCCCTACTCGCACCGCCTTCTCCGGTCTTGGTCGGACGTCGCGCGGTACTCCGGAAGGGACCGGTCTACGGTGTCGGCGGCATGGCAGACTTCCTTATGTTTGTTGGCTTTTGTGATTCAAGAGAACTGCAGGGTGGCAAGACGAGACTACCACGGGTCGTACCAATATGGCAATACAGCCATGTGATTGGAGGGCTGCGTGTGACGCGTCGGGAGGGCTTCTATTCCGTACCCACCGCCGAAGGGCGTCATGTCACTGGTGACGGGGTCTTGTACGGACTACTCAGTTTCACTCTAGGACGCATATCGATACCGATTGTTCACACGAGAGAGCAGCTGGACGCGGTGGTGAGCGCACTTGCTGCTGAAGTCACATCTTACGGTGCAGGACGCCTCCAGTGAGCTTCAGAAGTCCCTTGAAGCGCACTCGCGATTGCTCTCATAAGAAACGGCAGTGACAATAAGGAATCTCTTATATCGCTCTAGGCCGCATCTGTGTTGATGACCGACTATGCACAGAGAGATTGCTAAGGGCGTATACTATGTTGGTGTAGACGACCACCACACCCAGCTGTTTGAGAACCTCTGGGCTCTGCCGTTCGGGGTCTCCTACAACGCCTATCTGATAGTGGACGAGAAGATAGCCCTCGTTGAGACCGTGAAGGGGCCGTGGGCCAAGGAATGGATGGACAACATCTCAGAGCTTGTCGACCCCGCCAAAATAGACTACATAATACTCAATCACATGGAGCCGGATCACACAGGATCGCTGCCGGATATTGCTGCAGTGGCAAAGAACGCCACTCTGGTCTATACGCCAAAGGCCTCGTCGATGCAGAAGAGCTTCTACGACGTGCCACTGCGTGAGAAGACAGTCGAGGACCTCGAGGAGATCTCACTGGGCTCGAAGACTCTCAAGTTCGTCCACGCGCAGTTCTTGCACTGGCCGGAGACGATGATGACATACATCATGGAGGACCAGATTCTCTTCTCGTGTGATGCGTTCGGGGCGTTTGGTGCACTGAATGGAAAGCACTTCGACGACGAAATAGACCTGCGGATGGTCGAGTCGGAGAGTCGAAGGTACCTGTCGGCCATAATCACCTCATATCTCAAGTTCATTCAGCAGGGCATAGCCAAGGTCAAAGGACTCGGGATTGGCATCAAGGTCATCGCTCCAAGTCACGGACCCATATATCGAAAGGACCCGATGTGGATAGTGACGAGATATGACGCATGGAGCAGGCCAGAGATGGAGAAGTACTGCACCATAGTCTACGGGACAATGTACGGCTTCAACCACAGGGTGGCAATGAAGCTGAAGAAGGCGCTGATGGAGCTCGGAGTGGAAACGAGAGTCCACAATGTGTCCTACAGCGAAATGAGCAGAGTAGTCACGGACTCTGTGAGAGCCGGGGTGCTCGTCATAGGCACGCCCACCTACGATGCATTCCCGTTCCCCAAGGTGTGGGCGTTTGTCAACGAAGTTGAAGGTAAGAGATTCCCCAAGAGACCGATAGCGCTGTTCGGTAACTATGGCTGGGGAGGCGGGGGTCTGAAGAAACTCCGAGCGCAGCTTGAGGGAGCCAAGTTCGAGGTAATAGAGCCAGTGATTGAGGTCCATGGGAGAGATACTGCATCTGAGGAGGAGAACATCCGAGTACTCGCCAACAAGATTGCAGCGTTGCTGAAGTGAACTGAGAATCCCCAACTCTAGCCTTATATCGTAAGTGGCAGACCAAAGCACATTCCGATAGGAGAACGGGACCTCTAACTGGAGGTCCAGTCCTGTGCGGAGGAAGAAAGATGAACCTAAGAGGAACACAGACCGAGAAGAACCTGCTAATCAGTTTCGCTGGCGAGTCCCAGGCGCGAAACCGATACACCTACTATGCGAGCATAGCTCGCGATGAGGGGTACATACAGATAATGCAGGTCTTTCAGGAGACCGCTGACCAGGAGAAGGAGCATGCAAAACGCTTCTTCAAGATGCTGAAAGAAGGTGGTGCCACGCCCGAGCTCGAGGTGGGCTACAAGTTTCCGACAGGTCCAATGGGCACTACCGAGGAGAACCTGCGCGCTGCTGCGGCAGGGGAGAAGCATGAGTTCAGCACTATGTATCCCGGCTTTGCGGCTGTAGCTGAGAAGGAAGGATTCCCAAAGATAGCAGCCCTGTGGAGGATGGTGGCAAAGGCTGAAACATGGCATCACGAGAGGTATGTCATGCTGGCAGAGAACATAGCCAAGGGACGCGTCTTCAAGCGAGAGAACAAGGTGAAGTGGCGATGCATCAACTGTGGATACGTGCATGAGGGAGAGGCTCCGCCCGAGAGATGTCCCGCATGCGACCACCCAAAGTCGTACTTCATGATCCACGATGCCAATTACTAATCATGAGAGAACATACCTGAACGCAAAAACAGAAACAATCAATTCTGTGCGACTCGGCTCAGACAGGCACGTTCCAACTGTGGCGTTGCGCGGCGGCCTGTGATGCCACCACAACCCGCGTACCATAGGGTCCTGCCTCGCCTCCCGTTCATTCTCAGCCGGACGGGGCTGGACACAGGACCCTCTCCTCAGCTGTGGTGCCTGTGTGTCTGGGTATGTCAGCCGCCAGGCACGACAGGTTCAGAAACACCTGACGTCGTACACGAGTCCCAGACACCAAGACAGGAGAGATGAAACATGCCAAGGGCTTTGCTATTTGATCTTCACCACACGCTGACCAAGACATGCGAGTCCCAAGGAGGACTCTTCCGAACGGTCTGCAGCAGATTCGGAATCGATCTCACTAGACATTCAGTTCATGTGCTCGACAAGGCACTGAGCGAGTCACTCAGCTCGATTCACGAGTATCAGCTGGCACACAATGTGGAGTATACGTGGTTTCCGCAACCGGAGGACTGGCTGAAGGCAGACAGAGAGCTGTTCAGGAATCTGGGTTATGAGGACATGAGCGACACAACGCTCATGTCACTGAGGAGGGAATACATACACGAGTTCGGAAACGGCTGGGAGACACTTCACGAACAGGCAGAGCCTACACTGAGGGAGCTACGCAGGAGGGGGTATGTATTGGGTCTCTGCACCAGAAGGGGCCTTGACCCACGGCACCTTCTTCAAAAGTGGGGTGTGGATGATGTCTTCTCTGTAGTAGAATACTCAGCCGTTGTTGGATATCAGAAACCAAGCCCATTCACTCTTCTCAGAGCTGCAGAAGCGCTCGGCCTGAACCCCAGACTCTGTGCATACGTGGGAAATGCAGTGGACGCTGATGTGGCTGCAGCAGTCCGTGCAGAGATGGTACCGGTGCTGCTGACTTGGGCGGGCCCAGAGAGTGACACCGTTGTCCCAGAGGGGACACTCGTACTGAACGAGATTAGAGACCTCCTGAAGCACTTCTGACCAACCATCTCGTAAGACTTGGTAGTTCAGGCTACGCTTCATATGGTGGTGGTCTGCCGAAGGTGCACACACACCATACCTCTAAATACCGCTGAATAGCTCGTAATAAGGAGAGTCATGCACCACCACCACGAGGAATGATGATGACTCTGACCCACCGGACTAAGCAGGACACACTCATAGAACGCCTCTTTCTCTCAGTCAACGTGGCGTCCATAGTCGCCATCCTGACATGGGGAGTGTTCTATGCAGGATACCTACTCACAAACGAGGCGATTCTTCAGTCCATACTGGATGCCCTGGCGAACTGGGACTTTCTTGCCTTCCAAGCGGCCATTGAGAGCGTGACCTCAGGGATAATCTCCAGTGACGGATGGGTCAGTGTGGCGATAGGTCTTGGGTTGCTCTTCATGTCCATCCTCTTCGTACTGAACACAGGAGGCATTGTCTTCTCGGTCTTCATCCACAGGTCGTTCAGTGCCGGAGGAACCCCGACCCTGAGGTGGTGGCGTCTCAGCATCTCGCGCTTGTATCTAACAGTGAGGCTTGTGTTCTTCATTGCGTTGTACAAAGCCAGCAGCGCCACTGGTTTCGACATTCTTCTCAAGCGCTTTCCGGACAACACAGTGCTGAATCTCTCGTTCTTCTTCAGTAGTGCGCTGAGTCTGGGGACAATCATCGTGTTGGCGAGCGTCATCAAAGTGGTTGTGTATGAGCTGGCCAGATACGAGACCATGATTGAGTCGAATAGGACCAGAATCTCTAGGGCACTGAAGGAGTACCTTGACCGATGGAGAAACCAGATGATACTCATAGAGGAGGCGCTGTTTTCTGACGATGTTGGCTACGTCAGGGCCAAGCTGGAGGACGCGACTCGCGACATGAAGTCCGATGTAAGACTCCTCGAACGCTCACGATCGGACTTGGACCGGATTGCATCGCCGCAGGAGATAATCCGCAAGCTCTTGCTGACGTTCATAGGAGTGGTGATCATCCAGATGGCTGCGGACATAGTCCTGTATGTCGGATGGGGACGTGTATTAGACCTCATTATGGGGTGGATTCTGTGAGCACACTGGAGGTTGAAACCAGATGAGAGAACCCATGACTATTGTGGTCACCTCTAACAAGGGAGGTAGCGGCAAGACACCTATAGGAATCAGCACCGTCATTTGGGCATTGTCAAAGCAGCAACCGTGGAGAGTACTGGCAATTGACATCAACCACACAAACCAAGACCTCTTTCAAGCCCTATCTCATCTCTCCCCCGATGGTGAAGGGAGATTTGAGACCGCTTTCACCCTCCCAAAGACTGGGACCGCGTACTATCTCCCCTTGAGCGACCGGCTTCACCTCGTCCGTTCCCGAGCGTTCCAGCCGCTGTCACCACCCCAGGTTTTTGAGATGATTGGCTCCGCTTCCGCCGAGTATGCGAAACAGAAGGGGCAACCGCGATTTGAACCGGACTTGATAGTGCTCGACGCGAACTACTGCTTCCCCAGCTACAGAATGACCGAGGCGCCAACGGGCAAATACCCTGCCATGTACTTCTTCAACATCTGGAGCATAACCAGCCCGCATGAACTCAGAACGCCTGTCGACTATCGTACGGCCATCAGCGAGTTTAGAGATGCCTCTGGAAACCAGACATGGGACTCGACCAATTTCATACACATATTTACCCTTCTCGAGAAGGAGCGGAAGATATCGTCTGAGGTGACGAGACTAGTGAAGATGCAACGAGCTATCTACTCGGTCGCTGGCTCGGATGACCTCGCGGACCTCTATAGGCGAACAGTGCTGGATACCACGACGAAAAGCACGGGATTCTCGTTCGACCAGATACAGAAGGATGTGTTCACACCAATACTTGCCGAGATCGAGTCGCTGACGGTTGAGGACCCGTCCGCATACTCTGAAGATGTCATGAACGCCAGATGGATTGAGCGACTCAACATCTTTCTGTCGACTCACAGAGTCTATCCACTCAACGTGCTCCCTCTTCCTCACCACTATCCCCACCTGAGAAGGAATGTTGTCGACATGATACTTCGAGAGCGGCTGAGTCTGGACCTAGTAAAGCGCATGTTCGGGGACTTCTTCACATGGATGAGCATGTTCATGGAAAGACGCTTTGCAGAGACCGGTCAGTAGAGCATACGCCACATTCATGCTCCACAATCCCATCCCACTTCCTCATGGGACGTAATATGTCACACGGGCTTGCTCTGAACCACCTTGACCAGTGACGCGATGGGTGGCCGCATACAGAGACGCAATCACTTGATATACCCGGACTCTCCTACGTATGTCAACGGGCAACGGGAAGTTGTAAGCACGGCCCTGCGGCGATGAGGGAAATGGTCCGAGTAGTACACATCTCTGACTCCCATCTGGGATGCTCCATGTTCCAACTGGCCGAGAGAAGAGAAGACTCACGTCGATGCTTTAGAAAGGCAATCGACATGGCCATGCGCCACAAACCTGACGTGATTGTGCACACAGGAGATCTCTTCGACTCGCCAGACCCTGCTCCTGAAGACCTCAACACAGCTCTTGAGGCATTCAGGGGAATCAAAGACCAAGTTGAGGTGTTTGTCCTACAGGGCAACCACGACCTCCACTACGGATTCAGAAGGGGAATCAGTCCAATACGCACTCTTGAGGCGGCAGGCGTCGTGAAGGGCACGGGAGACAAGGTCTACGCGAGACATGTGATCGACGTTGACGGAGAGTCTGTAGAGATTCATCTCATATCCTGGACGAGAATGGAAGAGGTCACCCGGCTGGCTCACTCAATCAGGCCTTCAGAAGAGACTGCTCTGCTCTTCTGTCACGACATACCAGATGACAGAGAGAAGATGCCCCCTGACTTCGACTACATAGGCTTTGGACACGGACACAACTTCTGGCTGGATGAAGAGCTCCGGATGGGCAGACCGGGCTCGACGTGTGTTGTAGACTGGAAGAAGGAACTCGAAGGAAAGAAGAAGCTGATAGTCATCGACATCTCAGACGCAGGAAACAAGTACCTCACAGAGACACTGAATGATGTTCGCGAGTTTAAGCTTGTGAGAGGGCTTAACATCACGGGCATGGGACCCGATGAGGCCAACGGCTTCCTCCGAAAGAAGATAGCCGAGCTCTCGGTCAGGAAGATGACCAGTCCAATCGTAATAATCGAAGTCAATGGCATGGTTGACGCGGAGACTGACAATTCAATCAGACGGGCTGAACTGCTGGAGCACGGTCTCAAGACTCTCGACCCGCTGTTCCTGCATATCGAGCCGAACTGGAGGTGTCTGGGCGCCCGACCGGTCGTGCTCAGGGAACCACTGAACGTTGAGAGGTCCGTCGCAGACTACATGGAACAGACCGGCGAAACAGACTCACAAAGCTTGCTTTCACTATTGAGAGAGATAGAGGAGGGGTCTGCAAATTGATCAACAAGATCAGACTGAGAGACTTCAAGGTGTTCTCAGACCAAGAGCTCAGCTTCGGCGAAGGAATCACATCGATAGTTGGTCCAAACGGAACAGGAAAGACAACAGTCCTTGAGGCCATTGAGTTTGCACTGTTCAAACAAGTGAGAAGAAAGGACAAGCAGGTCCGACGAGTGGAGGACTTCATCCGACACGGGCAGAACAACGCAAATGTGGACCTATGGTTCACAGCACCCGTCAATGGCAGAGAATACAAGGTCTCGAGGTCAATCCATAAGGGGCAGACAAGTGCGGACCTGTATCAGGCGGGCGACAAGAGCCCGCTGGTGTCGGGTCCCGAGAAGGTGGACGCGGAGATTGTGAAACTACTGGGCGTAAACCGGGACGCCTTCTCCGCTCTCACATATGTTCGGCAGGGAGAGATAGACCAACTATCAAGGAAGACCCCCAAGGAGAGGAAGGAATACCTCTTCGACATGATGGGACTCGGGATGTACACTGCTGTGGCTGGTAGGGTCCAGAAGAGAGCTGCAGAGATAGCGAAGGAAGTCAAGGGATTGGAAGAGTCCAAACAGAAGCTCTTGGAACTGAGGGGACACTTTCCGGCTCAAGATGACGTGCTAGCTGCAGTTCAAGCAGTGAAGCGCCTTGAGGGGTCGCTTGGAAGCAGTCCGGACATCGATGTGATAAGTAGGGTACTGGAAGCGGTGGAGTCTGCACTAGTAAGGATCTCAACGGACATAGACTCCTTGGACCTGTCGAAGAGCCAGGATACACTGAAGAAACGGTCAGAGCTTGCCAAGCGGCTCAGGCAGATAGTAGAGGCCATCCCGCAAGTGGCAGAAGAACAGCTCAGACCACTAGTGAGAGAAGAGGCAAAGGCCATCTTCCTGAACATCTTCGGCGACAGATACAGTGACCTCGTCCTAGACGATGACTACAAGGTCTCACTCTACAATGTTCAGGGACATCCGGTTCCTCTTGTTGCAGCCTCCGGTGGAGAAGACGTGTGTGTCAACTTCGCGCTCAGAGTGGGAGTCAACACCGCTCTCCAGAAGTATGCTGCATCGAATCAGGCCTTCAAGGGGAGCGCGCTCAAGCTCATAATCCTCGATGAACCGGGTGCGGGTCTGGATGCTCAACGCAGGAGATGGCTACCCGAAGCAGTGAGAGCACTGGAGTCAGTCAGACAGGTGATTGTTGTCACGCACATGGACGAGTTGCGCGAAGCCGCTGACACTGTCATCTCACTCACACCCCAGGGCAAGGGAAGGCAGCCGGCAGTGGAAGTCCAGCACTAGAACACTAGGTCTCAAAGATGCTCTCCCGCATATCGGTGACGTCTGTTCCGGATGTGACAAGCTGTCTGAGCTTGAGTGCGACCTTCTTGTCCCCAAGTGCGATGCCTCCCACCACAACATGATCCTTCAGGACGGCCTTGAAGTAGGTCCCGGCATCAGCATCGGAAGACACGATGGACTCGTATTCTGTCGACAGGGGGTTGATGACCCCCAGCGAAGTCAGGTCAATCCCTGCCACCTGAAGCGTGTTTGACGGCACGATGCCATCAAAGGCCGCGGAGCCATGCTGCACAATGTTCTGCGCGGCAACCCGGCCCGTTTCAAGTGCGGCCGGAATGATCCCCCAAGTCTGTCCGTTCCACTCGATACAGTCGCCCGCCGCATAGACGCCATCTGCAGATGTCTTCATCGTTGAATCGACCTTGACCCCCCTTCCGCACAGCAGTCCGGACTCCTGGGCCACCGTCTTGTTTGGCCTGACACCCGCCGCAATCACTACCATGTCCCCCTTCACCTTGTCGCCTCCTGAAGACATGACCCCAGTGACACTCTCATGGCCGATGATCTGTTCACAGTTGAAACCCAGAAGAAGCTCGAGACCCGTGGCCTTCAGACGTTCGGCCAGCATGCTGCTTGCGCCGTCGTCCAGCTGCTGTGGAAGTAGTCGCGCAATGTTGTTGATAACGACTAGCTCTCTACCCCTGGCCTTCATTGCAGCTGCAAGCTCTATTCCGAGTATTCCACCGCCGATGACAATGGCGCGTCTGGCAGTCGCAATCGCTTCCTTGATGCTGATGGCGTCATCCAGCGTACGAAGCACATACACATTCTTCTTCTCCGTCCCGTGTATGGGGGGCACAAGCGGAATACTACCTGGCAC
Source organism: Candidatus Thorarchaeota archaeon (assembly GCA_013388835.1). NCBI lineage: Archaea > Promethearchaeati > Candidatus Thorarchaeota > Candidatus Thorarchaeota archaeon. The sequence continues at coordinate 42,327 of JACAEL010000056.1, forward strand.
GACCAATAGCCGGTCATATGAGAAGTGCGTGGACTTGCGAGTCAACAGGCTCCTAGAAGAGAGCTCGATACGAACCACGGTCTCATCCAGATGAAGCGAGATGTCTTGCTTCCTGTACCAATCCACATCATACTGAATGACCTTCTCTTGTGGGATTCGTCCAGCAATGAACTCGATGAGTTTGGGTTTCGGATAGTATGCGTACTTTTCGTCCGAGAACACATCGATGGTAACCGAAGACTCCAGCTTACGAATCTCTCGAATCGCGGTCACAGCAGCGACTCCATTGCCCATGATTCCGATGCGCGTCATTGTGCGACTCACCAGGGGACGAACTGAGACAGCAAAGAGACGACTCGGCCTTTTGAGTTCGACGGAGCCATCGGTTGACAAAGGTTTTATCCTGTTGACTGTATGGTTTGAGTCTGGTGATTCACACGATATCGCAGGTTAGGGGTGGCCTAGTCCTCACGGCCACTACAATAGTTGTCTTGCTTATCTGCAGCAATGCACTACCAGTGCATGCTGCCGTGGCAACACTATGGGACATGGAATACACACAGGTTCTGACAGAAGATACTAACGGCCATTCCTACGTGGTCGACGATGACCCGTACGATTGGGCCACCTTTCCAAACTATCTGCTGCATAGGCAGGACGTTGGCATAAACGCTACGTATTACTATCGGACGGAATGGGATAGAGAAGAAGAAGTGCTGGCAGGTCCGTCTGAGACGCTCATATACCTCGACGAGCCTTCCGAGTCGTGGGGGTGGCTGTCCAACACCACGGTTCTGACCAGATTCTTGGAACTGTCTAACATGACCAATGAGGACCTGAGTCTCACTGTCCGTATGCACAGGATGGAGTATGGGTTGAATGTCGGGGCACCCAACACCATACTTCTGAGGTCAGGCTACGCAGCTGTGGGCACCTTCAACCTCACGAACGAGGAATTCATTCATGTGGCACTCTCGTCCAACCAGGACGACATTGCGATCATGGCTGTGGTGTTCGGTCCAGACCATCGTGGCCTCGGGGAAGCACAGCTGACAGAAGGCGAATCGACAGTCATGCCCTTCAGGACTTCGGGTCCCGGAATGTATTATATGTTATTCATCAGCGAAGGATTCAACAGCGCCTACATGTCCGTCGACGTCACAATCACTCCCATCACCCCGACTGCACTGTCTGCCGGATCGTATGTGGAGGGCACTCTTGAAGGTGGTGAGATTGTGTTGAATGATGATGGATCAGTCACACACAGGGAGAGAGTCCCGCAGGCACACACCTACAAGTTCGCCACTAACTCTACTCATCCGGGGCTGATTCACCTCCGAGTGAACTATCCTGAAATGGTCCTGTATCCCGCTTTCAGTCCCTACGCAATCATCACTAGCACAGCGAATACAGAGACCGGAATACCAGCGGTCTTCCTCGATGCCATGGACATAAACTATGGAGTGTATCCCTATCAATCGTTCCAAGGTGAGGTGTACTATCTCACGGTGATTGGTCAGGATGGTGCCACGTACACAATATACAACGAGGTCCCATCGCTCAACTTACTGCCAGTCAACAGTGAGTTCTACATCGACAATATACTGCAGCAGAGGAGGACAGTTGCCTACTCACTTCCGCTTGCTACAGACAGTGTCTTGAAGGTCAATTCCTCACTTACGGTTGGCGGATTCGAATGGAGGGTCTTCCGAGTGTTCGAAGACATGAACTACAGGGTCCTATCCGTGTCAGCTTCAGACAACTTTGACCTTGCTCAGACCTACTACCTGCCAGCCGGCAACTACCTCGTCGTCGGAAGGAGCAGCACCGAAACTAGAGGACTCTATGAGTTCAATCTCGGTCCAGTGGTCAGCGGCGCTGGCGGCGTAGCCGTAGACAATGGGAGACTGATAGGGCTCAAGGTTCCCACACAGGTCTATGACCTCTACACCATGAATGTCACCTTGACCACACACGATAACATCACAGTGAGCACGGGCATCAGCATGATCACCAACCTCGGAATGGAGATGGTATCGTCATCTGCAACGCTGGGCAATAGACAGAACGGATTGAGGTGGGAGGCACATGGTGCGAACCGAACTACCCTCAATACCGGTGCGGTCTTCAATGATGGCTTTGGGGTCATCGTGCTTTCTCCGTACAGCGTCGTTAACAACACAGGTGGGTTGGGCGGCAATCATTACTATCACTATACGGTCGACTACTTCGTGACATTCGAAGAATGGGACTACTTCAATGGTTCATCAACGTTCTCAGTAGCAGCAAGCCCGGTCTGGCATAACATAACACTCGGAGACCCCGGCGATGCCGAAGAGAACTACAAGATCACGATGGGATGCACACCTGATACATGGTTCACAGTTGAGGTGTTCACAGACGATGTGAGCGACTGGGAAGTGTCAGTGTACCAGAGCATAGACGGAAAGAGTCAGTTCATACCTTGGTATGACATTGAGAACGATGTACTCGAAGGCACTGTCGAGAAAGCCAAGTTCCAAGTGGGATCTTTGACGGACGAGCTCGTATTCTTCTTCAGTATCGACAGAAGTCTGGTCGATGAGGGAAGACTAGACATCAGAGTCACCCCTCATGTCATGAACTACATGGCAGCTCCACCAATCGTATACAGAGCTGGCTCAGCTGTGCAACCAACCGGCGAGTTCCCGGTACTGGCCCTTGCGGGCGTGAGTGTGGCTGCTGCTGTTGTGGTCATTGCAGTTGTAGTCTACTTGAAGAAGAAGAAGTAGACCGACAGGCAGAGGCCTTGCCGCCTCTGCCACTCCTTTTGTTGTGACTTCCAGCCCCATCACTCACTGCTAGCAGACACTTCATCGCTGGACGAGCAGAGCTGTAC
>JACAEL010000057.1 GCA_013388835.1 Candidatus Thorarchaeota archaeon
CCTGACAACACATTCGTGTATGTCTTCGCGGGGACAAAATGATCGGCCATTACAGTACGGCTGGACATGGGATGTCATTTGCATGGAGCGTCTGCCCTAGTTGGGCTGGTCACGAGCGCGAGGTAGGCTGTCCCTCCTGAGTGATGACCAATGAGTCGCAATTGCTAAAAGCATTCAGAGCAAGGACAAGCTGCCATCAGGAGGCCGTGTGAGGAGAAGAGACCGCATGAAACGAGTGAAGATAGTTCCCGACAGAGCTGTGTACTCACCGGGTGAAACACTTGTCGGACAGGTAATTGTAGAATGTGACAAGACTTTCAGTGTGAACTCCGTGAGCATCGCTCTTGTCTGTGAGGAGCGTTCAATTATTGAACACGGCTCAGGGAATAATCGACATACGCATGTGGACAAGACCAAGCACATTGACCTGCTACAGGGTCTTGCGGATGCGTGCAGCATCGATCCTGGGGTTCACGCATTCGACTTTGCATTTCGTCTTCCTGCCAACCTGCCCGCCACGTATCATGGTCCTCATGGCCATGTGACCTACACGCTGAACGCAAGGGCTGAGCGACCATTGCGGCTTGACCTGAGGTGTCAGCTTGATGTTCAAATCGAGTCGCCAGTCACCTATCTCAGTCCGAAAGCATGCACTGGTGAGGTCGTCGATGGAGAGACCCGGCTCCTGACAGTTGAACTCTCTCACGATGTGCTATCTCCGGGCGAACCGTTCAGATTGAGTATCATGTCACTGACTGACACAAAGATGAGAGGGGTGCGAGTGGAGGCAATCAGTAAGGAGACCGTGTCACCCGACGGAAACTTCACTGAGACTGAGACTGTCATATGTGGGTACTTCGTGGACAAGTCCCAGCTGGTCTATGGCACATGGGTGCCGGTCACACTCTGGATGCCCAGATTCGCTAAAGGTACTGTCTTTCGGCCTTCGCATCTGTTCCCCAGACCCTTTGAGTCGGTGCACATCAAGTACGAGTACTTGTTGAAGGTGACAATTGACCGGCCTCTGCGTCGGGACGCCTCGGTATTCCTTCCGCTCCGACTGGGTCTAGTCGGGTCCGAAGAGGACTTTCTTGAGCAGGCGAGACGAGCCTTTGAGGACCAGTGACATGCATTCGTGTCTCAGTTCGATATGCCCATCGTGTCACGGGATGCAAGTCGCACGAGTACGAAGAGACTCGGTGTCATCTAGAGGTTCTACTGCCTGCACCTCATAGAGTCCAGAGGAGAGCACAGGATGATAGCTGCCCGTAGCATAAGCATGAAGCAGGTATTCTTGGGCAAGCGAATCTGCGAATGCATTCTTGGGACGCCCTTTGAATCGGCACATGTCAGAACCGCGTACTTGTCGCAGGTCACAACCCGCCGCGCGCTCTGTGCCGATACAGCAATAGCACTCCACGTCCGACTTGGTCTGTTGTAGTCGAGCAGACGCTTCAATGAGCCGGATGACTCTATGAGCGCACATGGGCTGTGGTGTCAAACAATCCCATGAGCCAAGAGGTGGCGACTGCAATGCACGACGCCTATCCCACAATGCTGAACCCATCGAATGCGATAGTCGGGCTCTCGCAACCAAATGGAATGGGCCGGGCGTTGTCTGCCACTCCGATGATGTTCCTCAGCCCCTCATGGAAATTGCCTGCGACTGATACCGGTTGGATTGGGTACTCTATCTCACCATCCTCAATCAGGAAGACACTGTTTGCGACTGCGGAGAACTCGCCACTGCTGACATTTCCGTGGAAGATGCCAAGGGGAAAGTCCATTATGAGTATCGCCTGTCCATCGATGCTTTCAATGAGGCCCTGTTCGGTCTTCGTCCCGGGTTTCACTACTAGCCACTTCGTTCCCACGGTGGGAGAGTGCTCATACGGTACTCGCGAGGGAAACACGCCACCGCCTCGACCGCAGTTACCGGTGGACCCGACCCCAAATGCTGCACCCCAGTAGTTGTCGAACAGGAAGGTCTTCAGTACTCCGCGCTCTACCACTGTGTTGGTCCTTTGACCATGTCCTTCTGCATCTACGGCGTTCGTACCCATCCCGGTAGGTCTCTGTCCGTCGTCAAGTAAAGTGAGACTCGGGTCCGCAATCTGTTCTCCTATTCGGTCACAGAGCGGAGAAGTTCTCTCAACAACATGACGTCCGAGTGTCGCCTGGCCTATTCCAGCCACCAGATATGAGGCAGCAGCGATTGGGGTCCATACCGTCGGTAGTCGCGCGGTGGTACCAAGCTTCTTGGCGCCGAGCAACGCTGCCGCCTGCTTGCCGACCCTAGTACCGAGGCCTTCCGGTTGGATCAGTCGGTCCGTTGCAACGTCAAACTCCATCGAGCCCCTGCGCTCATCTCCATCGATAGCCTGTGCGCTCACACTGCATAGATTGGCAACGTGTCTGCTAGACCCCATGACACCCCGAGTGTTGCCAACCGCATAGCCACCCCATGAAGACTCTGCGGATGCTGAGACCGTCTTCACTCGACCGTCGGCAGCTGCAGCCTCGCTGACCATTACACGACATGAATGAAGCAGGTCCTCGACGGACTGCTCCATGATTCGCGTGTCGAATCTCCCCTCGTTGCCGTGTGGAGAGGGGTCACAGAATCCCCTGAAGCGGCTGTCATTCACACTGGTGCTGACTATGACTTGGAAGGCCTCGTCAACACACTTACGTACACGTTCCAAGGAATAGCCGCTCACCGACGCGAATCCGATTCTCTTGTCCTTCGCCAGACGCACAGCAGTGCCTGCAATGGAGCCTGACTCGGCACTGACGACACCCTGGTCGATATCGACTGTGCTCTTGGTGTTGAATGAAACGTAGACCTCAGCCTCAACCGAGCTGTCAAGAGTGCGGGCGTGTTTCAGACCTGCATCGACTGCGGAAGTCAGTTCATCCCTAAGCGTATCGAAGTCCACATCATGTCACCTCTCTCTATGCCTTGCCCCCAAACACGATTCCATCTATGACCATCATCGGACCACCAAGACCGACAGGTAGGGGAACCTGAGCACCTTTGCCGCAACCCCCGAAGTATCCACTGGTGATGCGGAGATCCCTCGTGGCACCCATGACCCGACCGAGAAGGTCGAGTATGTTACCTGACAGAGCCACCTCGCGTATTGGGTATTTCTTCTCTCCGTTCTCGACCCAGTAACCTCGTGCCGCAGAGAAGAGGAAGCTGCCATCCCCGCTCACTTGCCCGCCGAAGCTCTGAATTGCGTACACACCCGTATCGAGCAACTCCAGTGCTTCCTCCTCACTCAGGTCACCTGCTGCAAAGTATGTGTTGGTCATTCGCACGATGGGCGAGAAAGTGAAGTCAACAGCTCGCGCATTGCCTGTCGGCTCCTGACCAAGCCTCTTGGCAGTGCCACGGGAATGGAGGTAGTGACGTAGGACACCCTTGTCCATCACGATGGTCTTCCCTGTGGTTATTCCCTGGTCATCGTACGGTAGCCAGAGACCGCCATGCTTCTTCACGTCAACGCGTCCGCCGTCGACAATTGTCACATGCTCTGTACCAAGCTGAGCTCCAGTCTTGCCCGTCAGCGGAGAGCCACCAGTCACCACAAAGTCGGCCTCACTCAGATGGCCAAACGACTCGTGAGCGAGGACTCCGGCAAGACGGTTCTCGACGAGGCCTCTGAACTTGCCCGCTGGACAGGACTTCGCTTCAAGCTGCTCATTCGCGTGTTCTGCAGCCAGTCTGCCAAGGCTCTCAGGGGTCGAGCTCTCTTCCTTGAACTGCTCAAGTCCATAGGACCCACCTATCCCTTCCGTCCCCATGACCAGTTCACCTCTGTCCGTCTTGGCAGTGGCCCTGACCCGCAGGTCTGTCACAAGCAGGTCCCATGTGATTCTCGTGTGATCACTGCTGGCAATGTACTTCGGACCATAGAGCTCTCCGTACATGCCTGTGATGTTGACCGAGTTCTTCATCGATGCCCTTGCAGACTCAACAACGCGATTGACAAGGTCGACCTTTTCGCTGAGAGCAACGTCACGTGGATGCATCTTCACGCTGGGTGTGTCCGACCGCTCTGACGTGACGGGTTTCCGACTGTCAAAGGGCAGCTTCAGCGTTGCTATTGATGCGGACGCCTTCGCCATCCTGACCGC
>JACAEL010000058.1 GCA_013388835.1 Candidatus Thorarchaeota archaeon
CAACAAGACCCCCATCACGAACATATGGCACAATGGTGCCTTCTGCTTCCTTTTCCCGAAGGATTCTGCGAACCGTGCTCATGCGGAGATTGAACTTGTTGGCCAAGTCATACTCTGTGATTGACCTTGCCTTGCTGATGTATTGATCAAGTTCTGCCAGAGTCTCCTTTCTTGGAATAGCATCTCGCACAATCTTGTCGGTCTTTGTGGCGGTCTTTCCCCACTTCTTCTTGCTCAAGTTTCAACTACTCTCCTAGCTGCTTCTGCCGGGGTCAGAGGCCAGCTGACAGAGCTTCACTTTTAAAGATGCTCATGAAGCGAAGAACATTCAGTCGGACTTCAGGAAGCGAGGTCATCACATATGCAGTCGAAAGCAAGAAGCGCCACTCAATTGCTCTCTCAGCTGAGGGACTTGGCCTACGCCGACCTCAGAAACTGGCAATTGAACCTCGGATGGGGAAGACTCAATGCCTTCGCTCATGTCTCATGGACTGATGAGATACTCAGACTGAAACTCAACGTCATTGTGAAGCGGTGGCCAGAGCCTGCTCTGGTGGGGCTCCTCGCTCACGAACTCAGCCATCCTGCAGCCGGTCCTGATGGCGTACATGAGAGGACGACAGACATCGATGTTGTGAGACGAGGTGTCGGAGCATATCTTGCGTTCGAGAGAGCATTCGTGCGTAGATACGAAGATCAACTGGTCGGTCGAGGTGACTATTATCTGGGATACCGGCGCCTCAGGAGTCTGCTTCTGCCAGACGAAACTGAGGACTTGGACATGCTACTGCGCCATTTTCGACTCATCCCGAGGAGAGTGCGTCTGGTGGCGAGGCTGCATCACGACTCGATTGGTACTCTTGAAACGAACACCGTTCGTTGTTAGCGCGAGGAAGTTAGGGCACAGGTATCCTGTTCCGTTTAGCCGATGATAAGGTAGGCAAGAGCTGTCCAGACGAGTGGTCATGTCCACATAGGGACCTGATACTCATAGCGGGTCGTGTGGAGCCATCACAGATTGCGACTACGCATTGGCACCGAGGGCCCCTAGGGACAGGACTCGGTGCTCTTGAGGTCGCTGATGTTGAGCCGCATCTCAACAGAAACCATGCTATTTGGCGGGATGTCCCTATCGATGATGCATCCTGGCGAGATAATGCTATTCTCTCCAATCCTTGTTGTAGGATAGATGGAGCTGTTCACGCCTACTACAACATTGTCTCCGATTATGGCTCCAAACTTGGCGAGAGGAATCTGTACCGATTTGTCCCCATATGTGAAGGCCAGGGGCTTTCTTCCAGGTCGCCAGTTCCACATCTGGGACCCTGCCTCTATGCAAGAGTCAGCTCCGATGATAGAGTCTGCAACATAAGTCATTCGGCCTATGTTGACCCTGTCGAAGATCATGCTGTTCCGGGTCTCCACTGCGTAGCCAAGATGCACACCATCGCAGAGGCATGCGTAGTCGCGTACAAGTGAGTTGTTACCGATGTAGACACGCTTTCCGATATAGACAGGTCCTCTGAGAGTAGTACCCGGACGGACTATGCTGCCTTCACCGATATACACTGGACCTTCGAGGACCACATTCTTGTGAAGCTCTGCAGACTCGGCTATGAAGGTACCCTTTCCTTTCAGAAGCCTATCCAACACCATCCGGTTTGCCTTGAGAAGGTCCCAAGGCCAAGTGAACTCAGCCCAGTCCTTCTCCCAGACGGTCGCAGCAACTTTTCGCCCCTTCTCAATCATCTTCGCAATTGCAGACTCCATGGTCCTCTGCTCTACGAGCATATCAAGAATCTCAGAAGAGAATACGCTCACCCCTGCCACCGCGTAGTTACTGACATACCTCTCTGGGCCGCCCTTCTCTACTAGGGCCTCTACTGTGCCATGTCTGCCAATCCGGACAGTGCCGAACTGCTCGGGATTCGACACCAACGTGACGAGCATATTCACATCCGAACCCTGAGTCGTGTGGTTGTTCAGTGTACGGGCCACCATCTCAGGTTCCACAAGAACATCACCATTGACAAGAAGAAACTCCTGTTCTCCGCCCAACTCATCGCGCGCAGTCAGTATCGCGTTCTCGACTCCCAGTTGTTCGTTCTGCAGGATGTAACGCAGGTGCACACCATAGTCGCTGCCCTGTTGAAATGTGTCCAGAATCGCCTCGCGCCCGTGGCCGACAACGACCGCGATATCACGAATCCCATTTTCTCTCAGACTGTCGAGGATATATGCAAGAAGGGGTCTTCCAGCAATCATGAGCATGGCCTTGGAACGGTTCGAAGTGATGGGGCGTAGACGATTTCCACGGCCAGCAGTGAGAACGAGGGCTTTCATCATGGTTCATCTCGACATGGGCTTAATGGTGCAATAAAGGTTTAGTTAGAAGAGCCAATCATGTGCTGAGTGTGAAGTAGATTCGTTGTTTTCCAGCACCCACGTTCTTCGTCTTGCCAAGTCGCATCCTGCCAATCTCGGAGGTGTTGGCCACATGAGTACCTGCACATGATGAAGCATCCCAGTCACCTATTGTCACTATCCGGAATTCACGTACATGTGCAGGGACCATCTCAAGGTAGCGCGACTGGTACCCATGCTCTTGCAGATAAGACACGGCTTCCGCGCGCGGCATGAACTGAATCCGGACTGGAAGACCCCTTGACAGTATCTCGTTGACGCTGGCTTCTATCTGTGACTTCAGTGTGTCAGGAATGTCGTTGATTGGAGAGAAGTCCGCCCGGCTCTCTCCCGGCCTTATCTGATTGCCGACTGTTTCGAGGCCATGCTCAACCTGCATGAACCTTGACAGCACATGCTGAGCCGTGTGATATCTCATGCATTCATATCGCCATGACCAGTCCACCACACCTCGTACAGTCGTTGAGGCAGACAGGGGTCTGGAGCCCTCAATGATATGACGGACTTGGCCTTCTTGGCGTCTGGTGTCTATGACATGTAGCTCAGTTGCGCCCTGCAACAGCCGGCCCCGGTCACCAGGCTGACCACCGCCCTCAGGATAGAAGGCAGTACGGTCGAGCACAATGTACGATGGAGTGGACTCCAGTACTGTCGCATCAAACTCGCGCAGATAGTTGTCCTTCATGTGCAGGAGCTCGGTCACTCGTCAATCCCTCTGATAGCCCGCCACTCTAACCACTCGTATTCTAGCCAGTCCCTCTTGTCCGCACCCATTCTTCCTTTGCGATTCGCTTCGCCTCTTCAAGCCTAGATGCGATGGCACCAAAGTCTGCTGTGTCAGCAGCTGCGTCTACAAGGTCTTCTACTTCAGACTCAGACTCTGCCTCGCTGATACCAGACAGCATGGCCTCAATCATGGACTCATCGACATGCAGTTCTCGGAGAAAGACTGCAAACGGCGCATACGAAGTCGGCATGGCAGAACCTGTGCCTTCCGCCACTTTCAGTCCGGCCGATTCCATCGATGCTCTGAAGATGTCTGCAATCACCTCACGGCGTGTCCTCACATGCGGCAGATCCAAGGGCTTTCCCTTCTTCGCCGCAGAAGCCAGCCGATCCAGCTCTCGAAGCAGAGAGACCTTCTTCTCGCCAGCCCGGCGGCCAAAGACAAAACCGATGGTGATCAAGAGTAGGCTTCCTGAAACTAGATCTGTCAGTCCGACCATCTGGATTAGCACGAGCAATCTCCTCTCTATGCAGATATCACAAGCTCGCGCACGCTATTAACTCATGTGGACGTGCCATAGATGGGGAGAACTAGCGACCTCCAGAACGAGCATGAGACACGTCAAGCGTGAGTCCTTAACACAACAGAAGCAGTCTTCATGAATTCCGTAGAGCTCGCTGCTCAGCAGATCCCAGCATTCCGCAGTGGTCATGGCTGGCTTCGACGGCTCGTAGGACAGGTGAGGGAGGTGGACAACAATGTACCACAGACGGACGTGACGGGTCTTGGGAGTTTGAAGCCACACGCATCAGGCATCTGAGCGTGACGTTAGACTCTGAACCACCAGCTTTAAGGTGATACAACCAGAGTGATGGTCGCGACGGGTGATGAAAAGTGAACCCCATACTCAGGATACTCGAAGACCTGGTTTCGGGTAGAATATCCACAGAGGAGGCAGAAAGGCTCATTCGTGCCAGAGATGCGGAGAGACTCGGTGAGTTCGCTGTGCTCGACTTGCAAAGGCAAGAACGCACCGGTGTCCCGGAAGTCATCTTAGCTGAGTGGAAGGACGAGAGTCATCTGGTGAGTATTGCTGAAACAGTGGTCAAGAGGAATGGTTTCGCACTGCTGACAAGGGTCAGTAGGTCCAAGCGTGACAGGATTCTGGAGGAACTTAGTCATCTGAGATACGAGGTTTCAGGCTCGGGAGACCATCTGACCATGCTTCTACACTCATCTGACTGGTCTCCTCCCCAGAGGGCAGGACGTATCGCGGTCATGACAGCGGGAACGTCGGACAAGCCCTATGCAGACGAGGTGAAAGCCACCGCCGAAGTAATGGGTGTCGAGGTCGTCACATTTCGCGATGTCGGAGTAGCGGGGATTCACAGACTGCTTGAGCCACTGGCGACCATTGCGAAGATGGATGTGGATGCACTGGTGGTCTTGGCTGGCATGGAGGGTGCACTTCCTACCGTTGTGGCGTCATTGGTCGACTTGCCGGTCATAGGGCTCCCTGTACCCACAGGTTACGGTCTTGGAGGCAAAGGAAAGACTGCACTGGCGTCCATGCTTCAGTCGTGCGTGCCGGGCCTTGCGGTAGTCAATATTGGCAACGGCGTCGGAGCTGGCGCATTGGCCGCACTCATCGCCAAGAGATGTGCACGGTACAGGAAACGAGAGGACCAGTCACAGACTAGTCAGTGTTGAAGTGGCGCGCAATGTCGAGGTACACATCGACGGCGAGTGGGAGCTCTGACAGCTCTATGAACTCATCTGGTTGGTGAGCCTGCTCAATCCGCCCGGGGCCGCATATCACATTAGTAATGCCAATCTTGGGTTGCAACACGGAGCAGTCAGTTCCAAAGGTCGATGCACGCGGATGTGGTGTGCGTCCAGTGACACGTTGCACAGACTCTAGGCTCGCGGTGACAATCTCAGATTCTATTGGGGTCACCACTGCAGGCTTCCCGTGCATGTACTCGACCTTAACACGGTCTGCGAGCCCAGCTGCCTCAAGCTTTGTTCGCATCTCTTCCATCACAGACTCCAGATCCTGACCCCTGACAGTCCGCATGTCAAGTAGTGCTTCGCAGTGGTCGGGAACAATGTTGATCTTGAGTCCACCTCTTATCATACCAACGCTGAAAGTGGGAGCACCCATGAGGTCATCAAGCTCATAGTAGTAGTCGGTGTCCAGCGCGGAGATTGCTTCTGCGCACAGCCGTATTGCATTGACACCATCTTCTGGTCTGGAGCCGTGGGCAGCCCTGCCTCTTGCGGTCAGTCTTGTCCAGAGCATTCCCTTCTCACCTACCAGTACATCCAAGCCCGTCGGTTCAGCACAGACACCGAACCGAACTCCCTGTAGTAGACCGCTCTTCGCCACTTCTTCCGCTCCCGAACACCCACTCTCTTCGTCGGATGTCGCAAGCATCAACAGTGGGACATGACTCTTGGTCTCGGAATACAGTATCATGGTCTCTGTGAGCGCAGCAAGAGGGCCCTTCATGTCGCATGCGCCTCTGCCGTAGAGACGACCGCCCTCGATCTCCGAGCCAAAGGGGTCATGCGCCCAGCTATCACGCGGCCCTGCCGGTACAGTGTCCATGTGCCCGTGAAGCACCAGAGGACCTTTGCTGCCTTCATGGGTCGAAAAGATGAGATTCGGTCTGGCGGAGGGACCAACAGCTACGCAACTTATGCCATATGACTCGAGGTGGTCTCGGAGGACCTTCGCCACGTCTGCCTCTCCACCGGGGGGACTCTCTGAGTTTGTAGCAATGAGATCTCTCAGAAGTCCAAGCATCCGTTTCTCATCGGTCATATTAGCTCGGATGCAGTGTTCAATTTGGGGCTAAGAATCTTGTGCGAAGCACTTTTATCGAGTGAGGGTGCATCTCCGTGACACGGTCGATGAGGCAGTTACCCCTGTCCGAGCACAAGGCGATGACGACCTAAGAGCAGGCTGAGACCGACCATTAGCCGTGCAGAACAAAGATGGGCTGAAACCTGCCCCCAGACCGATGGGGGGTCCCGATTGCTGTAGACATCTCATCCCCTTTGCCCCTTGGACCAGCACCTGATGGTACGGACTCCACATTGAGAACAAACCCAGTGCGCTTCATGCTCAATGAGAACCATCGACTGGGACAAGTCCCCAAGGGTACTGTGTTTCCCACAATGCTTCCCATGACGCAGCTCTTCAGCCTCATCAATATGGACCTCTTGAGGGAGATTGTGCAGGTTTCAGCCACATGCATCACCAGAGATGCACACGCACGGGACATCGCTCTCCGTGCGTGTCCAACGTATTCTCCTTCGCAGTATATATAGGTGGACTCTGACTTGAACCCACTCTGTTGGCTTCAAGGGCTGTCAATTCAATGAATTCATGAGATTCTCGTCAAGATAGCGCACACAAGAAGAAGAACGCAAACAACACGGACTCGCACGGATAGATGGGCTTAACTTTCGAACATTCCACCACTCTCACTGGAGCGGCAAGACTTGAGAGGAACATATGGCCGAGCGACGATTGTGCCGTTTTTCTTGGAGAAGACTACCTTCTGTTTCTCGATGTCAAGCACCATTTCCTCACCCTCCTCAATCATCTCGCCAAAACCACCCCTAAGCAGGCTCTCAACAATCCGGTCTAGCGATTCTCTGTAGTCATCAGCCATAGACATCGCCTCTCTTCCGCATACTAGATTACCTGCTTGAGGCACAATTGTCCACTCTACCACGTGCAAAGCCAGCAGATAACCCTTGTCATTATCTACTCGGTCGCATGCTTGGCTTGCTAGGGGTCATACGCGAATGGATGGCGGGCAGAATCCCTGCGTGCAACAATCTCTTGCATCGACTGCCGACACTCGATTGCTCTTCGAAGGGCGAACCTGGTTGCCCGGAAGTTGTTGAGGTGGACACGTTTCCTGTTGATTGCCTTCGGGTGCACGAATACGTTCACAGACACCGCGATGTCAGGGATCAACTCTTGCGGCAATATCTGGTCTGTCACAGTCCTCTTTATTGCATCAACAACGCCCTTCTGTGCATCCTCGTACACAATCTTCCTGTGCGTCTCGTCGGTGATGGTCACTGTCGGAGAGAATACTGTAGTGACTTCCAAGTCCTTGATTATGTGAGACGGGTGGAAGCCCTCAGAGATGACGTCTGCAGCCTCAAGCGCCGTGCGGATGGGACCGGTCTTGATACCCAGCACAAGATCCACATGAGCCACCTCAAGGCCCTCTCCGGCAAGAGCTTCGCCATGAAGGAGCGTGAGATCTGGAATCTCGTCCGGCACAATCCCGACTGCCTTTGGATACGCTTCAGCCACCAGAGACCGTCCGCCCATCCTGTAGGTCACTGGACCTCTGGGAATCAGCTGGAGGTCTTCAAGGCTGGCTCTGAGCTCGTCCATGTCGTCGTAGGTCAGGACGTCGCCCTCAAGAAGCGGGGGTCGCGCAAGACCTACAGGAATGCCCATCATGTTCAGAGCTGACTTGACAGCTAGCCCGCCGCCACGGTTCACAATCAGACGTACTGTACGCTGTATGCTCCTCTGGATTATGATTGCCTCTTTGAGGTCCCCTTGGGCCAAGGCCGCCTGCATCTTGATGTACCGATTGGGAAACAGGTTGGCACTGGCTAGGATTGCTCCATCACATCCACTTGCAAGTGCAGGAAGCGCCACCTCATCGTGGCCTATGAGGACTTGGAAGTCCTCGGGCTTGCGTACTAGGATTGTAGTGAGGTTCACCATGTCGCCGCTTGAGTCCTTTAGACCGGCGATACCATCAATCTCCCGAAGTCCGTCGAGAAGCCTCCAGTCAAGCATCACCCCCGTGACTTGCGGTATGTTGTAGAGGTATATCGGGATCTCACTATTCGCTGCGACCTTCTCGTAGTGCTCGTATACCTCTCGAGTGGAGGGCTTGATGAAGTATGGTGACACGACGAGTGCAGCACTGGCGCCAAACTCCGCGGCCCGGTGAGTGAGCTTTATTGCATCCATCGTATAGGGGGCACCTGTACCAGCCATGACCGGGACCCTTCCTTTCGCAGCCTCGCATGCAATCCTGATGGCCTCGACCTTCTCGTCAAAACGCATACTGGTAAACTCCCCGGTTGTTCCGCACGGAACAATCCCGGTTGCGCCAGCCTTTATCACGTAGTCAATCAGACCACGATACTGTGCTTCGTTGACTCCGTTCTCATCAAAGGGGGTCACGAGCGCTGGATAGACACCTTTGAAACGATACTCGCTGCTCATTGACTTCACCTCCAGACCTGGGACAGTGCCAATGACACTGCTTCCCGTGCGGATGCGGTAAGCATCCGACGATCTCGCATGTTCAAATCCACGTCGATTGCCATTACGATGACCTTGTGTTCAACATCCTGAGCAGGAATGAGTCCCCGCGCGAGATGGTCGGCCACGGCCTTGGCAGCACCAGACTGCACAGGACCGTAGAACAAGGAGGCCTGCCGCATTGATGCTATCGGTCTTGCAGGAACCATTATGCTGCTCGGACGCACTGCAAGATTGGGCTCCAGAATCACAGTCAGAGCCTCATGACCAATCTTGGGCCGGGCCAGTAGCCTCACAAAGGCCAGTCCCAGACTGCTGTCCTTCGGCCCCACGGCGATGGAAACAGAAACCGCATTGGAAACGCCCTTACCATAGGACACGCCTTGGGTAGCAGAGAACTCAACCCCCAGAGTCGGCATCAGCTTCATGATGTCAAGAGCCTTGTCCAGAGGGGTGCTCTTCATCTTCTCGACAAGTCCCAGCTTCTCCAGCTCAACTCCAATCTCATCGCGCAGCTCAGGAGTCAGAGTGCCGCCGGTGTCGAGAGGAAGGCGCGACTTCCCCGCCTTGATGCCCATCATTCTCAGTGCAGCCTTCACAGGAGGAGCGCCTCCATTCCGGGTTATGATTCTGCTCAGAGTCTGCACAGAGTGCTGAAGGCTGGCAGCCTCTTTCATCTTGCCGGCCTTGACATGCTCCATTATCTTCAGCCATATGTGGGGAATGACGTTCGCAGACGCGAGAATGGCTGCCTTTGCCCCTGCAGAGATAGCAGACAGGAAACACTCATCATGACCAATTAGCACGGGGATCTTGTTGCCAACCTTCTGAATGAGTTCCAATACGTGCGGGATGCTGCCGCTGCTGTCCTTGATTCCCACGATGTTGTCCAGCTCTGCAAGGTCCTCGACCAGTGATGAACTGAGGACGCCAAGCGTACATTGAGGAATGTTGTAAAGTATGACAGGCAGGTCGCCCCTTCTTGCTACGGCCTCGTAGTGTTCATAATAGCCTTTGTCCGTGGGTCTAAGATAGTAGGGCGATACCACAAGTGCGGCGTCACATCCGACGTCGGCCGCGTACTTTGTCAGGGCAATCGTGGCCTGAGTGCTGTTCTGGCCCGTTCCAGCAATCACGGGGACTCGACCGTCAGTGAACTCCACACAGAGTTTCAGGAGGCGCTTGCGCTCCTCAGTACGCATGTAGACGAACTCTCCGGTCGTACCGGCCGGGACCACTCCGGTTGCTCCCTTGCTTATCGTGTAGTCAATTACCTGCTTGAAGCCTTCTTCAATCAAGTCGCCGTCTTTCGTGAACGGTGTGACTAGAGCGGGCATTACCCCTGATGGCTCGAATCTCTTGGTCATGGGAATCAGCTCGGCAACCGAAGGAAGGAAATCCACGTATATAAGTTCCGCAATACCGACTTGCGCAAGATGAATATGAATGACCGTGTCAGATCCCAAACATGGAAGAATATGTCATAGCAATCACCACCTGTACGGAGTCAGAGGCCGATCGTCTTGCAAATGCGCTCATCCAAAGTCGTACATGTGCGTGTGTCAATGCCATAAGGGGAGTGACTAGCACCTACTACTGGAGAGGTGCGCTTCAGTGTGAGAAGGAGTGCATATTGGTCATGAAGACGAGGCGTGAGCTCACGGACAGGCTATATCGCACGTTGAAGGACAACCACTCCTACGAGATTCCCGAGTTCATCGTCATTGGCATCCAGCAGGGCTCCCCGGAATACCTTGCTTGGCTCTCCGAGAGCACTCTCCATCACTAGGGAGTAATGCGTGGCTGCTACACTTGGTCTAGAGGTTCATCCTCTATCCGCACCGCGTGCTGCATATCTCAGCGACTCATTGAAGTACGTTCCAATGACTTCAGCAATCGCGGGTCCTACTACATAGTTGATGTCGCCGGGGAGAAGCGCACGGACGCTCGTCTTCGAGGTGATTTTCCCCCTGCGTTTGAGATTAGTCAGAACGCGCTGGACAATGCCACGAGCCTCCTCCCAAGTGCACGGCTTGGCTGTAGGACCAATCAGTCCACTCTTGATATCCGATATTGCACGCATGACAAAGACCGAGATGTTGTCAATATCATTCGATGAAGTGACGTTCGCCTTCCCGTGAATAGTACATGCATCAGTGCTGGGGGTATCACCGCAGACCTGACACACTGGTCGTCCTCTGTTCACGTTCACGTAAAAGGACAGCAGATTGGAACACTTTGAGTCATCGGCAGCACTCCATTCAAGACCCTTCGTCCCCACTCTTGAGATGGCCCTGAAGACGGTGTGCGCCTTGGTGTATATGAACAGGAGGACATCTAGGCTCTTCTTCCTGCTTTCCGCTGCGGCCGCCTCCTCACGCTTCATATCAAGCATAAACTCCTCCTTGGCCAATATCTCACGTCGCTGTGTCCTGAGGAACCGATGCATCAGATCGTACGCAATCGCATAGTTGTCGAACTCGAGCCCGTCCAGCTTCAATGGTGAAGATACTACGCCCTCGAACACAGGACTCGGAGAGGTCTTCAGGTCTTCCGCCGCCACACTCATCTTCGTGGAAGACAGCCGAGCGTGCATCCAGCCGACAATCGTGGGGGCGTCAAGCGTGGGATGTATACACTTCATCTCATAGATTCGCATCGCCATCAGATCAATCAGCACCTCCTCACGCAGATACTGAAACTCCGACTGGGCCTCCGTGTATATGGTCTTCAGAAGCGCCTTGCCTCGGAGCAGGTCCTGTTTCGAGCGAATGTAGGTTTCCACGACTCTCGTCAGGTTGGTCAGGAGACCAATCATGAGGTGCCACACAAGGTCAAGCTTGAGGGCGACTGCGGTTTCATCGTGCAGTCTCCGCTGAGACATCTCAGATGCCGAAGTGGGACCAAGGTCGCCTAGTCCACCCGCCTGCACCATCTTTCGAGTCTCTATCAGCTGCACGACTTCCTCGGGGCTGGGAACGCGTGTCTTCTTCTGCAGCTCGTCAAGGACCTGTTTCTCAATTCCCAGGAGGCCTCTGCGGTCCTTTGTGAGCAGCTCCACAGTGATCTTGTCGAGTTCTTCAGACCGGAGGCCGCGAGCTTTCAACATGCCCTTTACAGGCCGCTCAAGTGTCTCTTCCAGCTTCTCGAGAGTCTTGAGCGAGCGTTCAATCGCCTCCAGTTCTTCTCTGCTTCTGCCTTCGCCCGGCGCGGACTCTGGTCTTGCTTCCTCCTTGTGGCGCAAGACCGTGACAAGGTCCGCAGGGTTTCTAATGCCCCCAGTACGCAAGGCAGACTGCACCTCTCCCGAGTCAATTCCGACCAAGATGCCAATCAACTCATTCACAGTCTTCGGGTTGGCCTCAATGAGTTGGGCGAGCTGCTCAGCGATGACATCGGACATACGTCGTTCAAAGTCATCGATTGTGGTCGGTGCCTCAAACTCGAGCTCGAGAGCCTCAATGACTGAGAGCTTCAACTCGTTGGCCAGACGGAAGGCGTCAATGTTCGGACGCAGTCTCGTGAACCGGTCCACTATCGCTGACGAGATCTCTCCGAGTGCCTTTGCATCGAGCGGAGGTCCTTCCTTGTGCTGTGTCTGATGAGTGAAGCGTCCTCGTGTCTTCACAATCAGCTTCTTGAGAATGCTCGTTTCAACGACCTCATGTTCATGCTCTCGGAGAAGCTCATCTCTGAGAGACATTGACGTTTCCTTGAGACCAGAGGCCTTGACATAGAGCTCCTTGCGCCACTCGTCGGCCCATCCAGTGATTATGCCAACCAAGTCCAGTACAGCGTTGGGTGAATAGTCCTTGGGAATCTTCCACACAACTTCAAGGACCTTTTCTGTGACACGAGTAATGAGATCGTGTTGCGACCCTGTGGGGCCGCCAGCCATGTCGCAGATGGCGATGTTGAACTCACAGGCCAGCCGTGCGACATGAAGCTCTTGGCTCTGCAAGTCTCCGAGAAGCTGACGAATCTCAAGCTCCAACTGCCGCCGTTCCTCTTTACCGACCTCATCCGTCTTCTGAGTGTCAAGCTCCTGCACCTCGGCCATACTGAGAAGGCGGACGCCCTGGTAGTTGTAGAGGTAGAAGCTTCCGAAGAACGACAGGATGTCTTCAAGGGGACGAGGATCCCCCAGCATCGAGGACACAAGCTGGCGGTCTCGGGGACTCCTCATGTGCGTTGCAAGTGCCTCTCTCAGAAGTGTTTCCCGTCCAGCCTCACTCATCTGTCGAGTCTTGAGCATCCATGAACTTGACATAGCATCACCTCAGGAAAGTGTCACCCACGGTGACTCGTATCTCGTCGCCACTGTACTCGTAGCTTACGAGGTACAACAGGCCGGGCGTATCCGGATTCGTCAGGTAGACTCGGGTCACTCTGGGAAGCAACCTGCTGAGACCTCGGACGACCGAGTTCATCACATATTCCATGAACCCGTTGGGAATCTCGACAGAAACCCGCGTCATGGCGGTGCTGGCCTCTGAGCTTAGTCGCTTGAGCTTCTCATGAAACTTGGACTCCATCTCTTCCTCCCTCTCGCCCATCTTCTCAATTCGTTCCGTGAGCAATGCAACAAGCTCCCGATAGTTCACGAGACTCTCCGGAGGCTGTGGTCTGGGAGGCATTGGCTGCTTCTCAAGGAGAGGGTGCTCGGCCTCGAGTCTGCGGGTTCTTGACTCCAGAGGCTCTGGAGGGGTGGGACGACTGATGTGCCTCTGAGTTGGCTCTTCGCCCGTGGGATGAAGCTGGAACTCCCTGAGTGCAGCCTCATAAGCACGCATCTCCGCTTGACAGGCTGCTTCTGTTTGACGTAGGAGTTCTTCCCGTCTTCGATTGTGTTGCTCTATTCTCGCATTCTTCTCCTCGACCTGTCTACACTCAGATTCCCATGCTGCAATGGTCTGAGCATACTCCGCCTCCAGCTTCGAGGTCTCGCTCTTCACACGGTCCACCATCGAGTGAGCTGACAAGCCAGTCCCGGCCTTCTCATGGACGTATTCTAGCAACATATGCAGACGGTCTCCCGCAGAATGTGTTTTCGAGAGTCTTATGCCCAGTTCCCGTGACCACATAGCAAGCTCACGTTTCCAGTCCTCAGACTGTTCAGGGCCGGACATCGAGATGGCATCAAGGACGGTTGTCAGCTCAAACCCAGAGGCCTGCATCACTTCTGTCAGGTTCGCTATGAAAGGCTTGGACAGCAGAGTGGCGGCAAGGTCTGGAACCACTTCGAAGACAATTCGCTCAAGCGAGCCTAGGAGTTCATTCAACGCCTCACCCCTCGGATTGAGGTGAGGTGTACTGCTGTCGGCAGACCCAAGACTGTGCGTTGCGATGATCTCGCTTCGGGCGATACTTGCAAGGTCCGCGAACTCAACAAGACTCCAGATATCAATCTTGGAGAAGACCCCTGCGACTTCGCTCAGTATCATTGACATTAGCTGCGGGAGGTCTCTCACTTCGACTCTCCTGAATGTGTTCCTAGCAAATACCGCGTTGAGTTGTGCTTGGAGTTCGTCATAGAACTTCTCAAAGAGCGTTCTATTGACCGCGTCGGTCTCTGACTGTAGCACCTCGTTTCTGAAGTCCTGAAGCGTCCCTGTCAGTGCATCCCTTGCTGCAGAGACATAGACGTACTGAACAAGCTCGCCAGCGTAGTAGCTTGCCACTCTCTTGACAAAAGCAAGAAAATACGAAACGACGCTTCCTAGTCGCCAAGCGCGCACTTCCGCATCAGAGGGGAACTGTCTTGTGATAGACGAGACCAAGACGTTCACCAGACCCTCTGCTAGCTCTCGGACAGACTTGTCCGCGGTGAGCATCTGTGGACTCCCCATCAGTGCCGCCCTGTGACCATCAATACTAAGGGTCTGGCCGGACTTCACATGCTGTTCACAGACCGAAGTCAATGTTGCGATGGACGCGTCCACAGTGTGCATCAACTTCTTGAGGGTGTCGGACATGACGCCTAGCTCACCGATGCTTATGGTGTTCCGACCCAATTGCCGGACCAGGAACTCGGTGATGGCACGGACCACTTCTGCTTCTTCCGGACTGTAGGCATACGTATTCAGTTCAGCCAAGATGGAATGTCCCAGTTCCGGAATGCGTTTCGATAGTATCTCAAGTCCGCTTGGGGTCAACACCCTCCGCTTGAAGTGTTCAATGACCTGTTTCTCATCGCCATGTGACTTGTCAAAGCTAAGCGACGTGCGACCCCGAACTTGTATCCCGGGAGGAAGAGTGGTAAAGTCCTCATAGTACTTGAGAGTGTAGGTCAACTGTCGGTCAACCGAATCCGACTTGAGCTGGAAGGAGTCCCATGAGGCCTGGAACCTGCGGTCCAGCAAGTCAACGAAGAAGACCCTGCTCAGACGATCATTGAACCTGCGCAGGACAGGAAGACCTTCTGATTCATAGGCGAGCCCGCTGTTCTCGACTGCAATCTCCACATCCGAGAGCTTCTTCGAGAGCACCCGGATGTACTCGTCAACCTTGAAGGGGTCAGCAACCCCTCTTTCCCAACTCAAGACACAGACCTGCGAGGACATCTTGCCGCTCGCACTACCCGTGACCACAAGCTGCTCTGGCAGGACCTCGGGGCCCGGAGTACGTTCAAGATCCCATTCCATCGAGAGAATGTCGAGGCCCTCCGATGCTCGCAGCGCATCTCGAATAGCAAACACAATCGGTGCCACGCTCATTGCCACAGTCTCAGAGTTCTGCTCCATCATGCTGCCAGAACCCACAGCTGAGCCGAGAGGGAATCCGCGACCGGTCATGGTGCCTACAATGGCAGCTGATGCCATGCGTATCGCTTCAGCCGTACTGGGGGTGATTACTCGTGTCCTGTCGGTACTCACTGCGTCAGCACATCCTGTTGTATGACTGTCTCCAGCCCAAAGGTCAGGAGTGATATCTTGAAGCCTAAGATGACAAACAACGCACACACCCACTATTGAATTTAGTCTAGACGGCTGTACAGTCGCGGACCGTACAGTGCTCCGAACCGTGTCAGTGACGACGCCTCACGGCACGACGCTGGTACAGGTGCTCAATCGGTCGTGATCGCTCCACATGCTCTCAGACTCGCTTCCAGACGCCCACTCCAGTCCTTCTTACGAGACCGGCCTTCTCCAGACTGGATAGAGCGACGCTGATAGTTGTCGGCAGTAGCCAGGCCATGCTGGTCGGTACTGGTATTCCTCGCCCCTCACTCATGTCGTACCGAAGCTGTTCGACGTCGGCATCTCCGCGAGCTGTGAGGTAAGCAAGAAGGACATCCTGAAAGTGCAAGACACTGTTTCTCGCCTCCTCGAACTGGAGACCGACATCGCTGAGAATGTGAGCCATGTCGTGTGCTGGAAGTAGAAACTCGGGCTTGAGAGAACTCAGCCTATCAAGTGCAGACATCTTCTTGGGAAGTGACCCGGTCATGTCAACATAGAACTTGCGTGGCTCGTTTGGGAAGTTGTTGACCTCATCACCAGAGAAGAGAATCTTGCGAGAAGAGTCATAGAACACACAATGTCCCGCCGAGTGTCCTCCAGTATGTATCGTCCTGAGAGCAACATCGCCTACTCGAATCTCCTCTCCGTCTCTCAGTAGGCGGTCCGGTGTCATCTCTCTGTAGTTGACCCTGAGAGGTCCACGCTCAACCTTCATTGCGAGCTTTCCCGCCGTATCAATCCACAGACGCTTCTCAACAAAGGACTGTGGGTCAGTCATGAGCTCCGCATCGGCTGAGTGAATCATCACCTGTGCTCCGGTAGCCTTCTTCAGACGAGCAGCGCCCCCAATGTGGTCAGGATGCCCATGCGTGCACAATATGGCGACTACATCATGCTTTGGATCCAGACCGAGACCACGTATTGCATCTGTCGTGAGGCTACCGGGGTCTCCTGCCGTCCCGGGATCAATGACCGCAACGTTGCCACTGTCAACAACAAGATAACTTGAGATGAAACCGAACTCATCCGCAAACTTGCCCTTGACGACATAGACCCCTGGGACAATCTCTGAAGCGCTCATTCTCTACAGGCCCCTTCACATCGAAGTGCTCATTGTTGGTCGGTAGTGTACAACAGAAGAGTGCTATCACTACCGACTCGCGGCACTGAGGACCACTCGAGGTCAGCAGGCTATCGGTCGACCTCGGGTGGAATCCGTGTACTCATGGCTATATAAGCGCCGCACATGACACATTCAAGCGAGTCCGACCTCTAGGCCCCCGTTGCGAACGCTTATGACTGCTAAGGGAATTGAAGTCTTGAGGTCAGGCCGCAAGTGGACCGTGTCTGTCTTACCATGCTGATTGCCGAGGTACGAGCAGGACTCAATTATGACAGGGGACTACAGCCCCGAGTCATAGAGCTCTACGAACATCCAGACCGGTCTCTACATGCAGTGGTTTCAGATAGAGCAGAGAAGAGCCTGTGCTTAGGTCCTGATGGTCGGATTGCCGCGGAGGTCGCCAAGAGACTCTCCAGAAGAGTGACGTTCCACAGTCAGGAAGACATACTGGTACGAAGGCATAGACTGACTCTCACAGAGGAGAGACTGAGGGAGGTTGCTGACACCTTGAATACCAATCAGCTCGCCTTCGCCGAAGCCCTCAGAACAATGATACGTGCAGAGACCGCGTTTCCCATGAGCCCTCCTGCAGAACTCGAACTGGGTCCAATGACTGATGCCGCTGTAGGTGTCGCTCTTTCAGGAGGTGTCGACAGCACAGCCGCTCTGCTGCTTGTCAGGAGGCTGGCAAGGGCACCACTCGCGCTGACAGTGGACCTCGGAACACGGTTCATGACCACTGCGGAACGAGAACATGTCATCTCCCTATCCCGCGCCCTCGGAGTCAAGCACGAGTTTGTACCTGCTCCCGCCGTGTGCACCAGTCTGCCGGAGAGAGTGTCACGAGGAGAGGTTCACCCCTGCGGCCAGTGTCATCAGGCCATACTCGAGAGTCTAGAGGATGAGGCGCACTCTCACGCCCTAGATGTACTCGTCACTGGAGAGACGCTGCCCACAGGACGATGTGCAGTTGCAGTCAAACGTGGGCTTATGATAGTTCATCTGCCAGCAGCGCTGGCCTTGTCCAAGTACACCACTGAACAGATGTGCGAACGGATCAACCTGCCTCGACAAAAGAGACAATTCGGGTGTCTTCTTCTTGCACAGGGCAATCACGAAAGATGGAACACCGTCGGACCGTCCATCTATAGAGTGCTGAGAGAGTTGGACGCTGGAGTCTTGACGACGGGCCAGGCTCTCGCGTATGTCAAGAATATCCTGAGGAACCGACACAAGACGACACACAGGGAGTGAGGACTCTGAAAGGTACATACCTGCTGGTAGTCGAGGTCCCGGAGTATCTCGAGGTCCCAGTCGGAACACTGGGAGTTGTATCTCTGGAGGCAGGCGAGTACGTGTACGTCGGCTCAGCAATGGGTAGTGGAGCCACAGACATCGAACATCGCGTGTCTCGGCACTTGAGAACACGGAAGACACTCTTCTGGCATATCGACTATCTTCTGAGCTCGACGGGAGCACCTCGTTCCGTCGTCGTGATAGAATCGGGGAGTCCCATTGAGTGCATGGTGTGCAAGATGCTCGCGTCAAGCACATCTTTCGAGTATGGACCAAGGGGCTTTGGTTCCTCGGACTGTTCAAGCGGATGCAGAGCGCATCTTCTCAGGCATACGGGAAAGGGCGAGCTCATGGTTGCGCTGATTACTGCCCTCGAAGGTCTTCACATCAGAAGGACAAACATGACCGCCCACGATGACAGCTGGCTCGTGTTCCGAGCTGTGCCTACCTAATAGGCAAACATTAATTGGGAGATGTCAGAGTCG
>JACAEL010000059.1 GCA_013388835.1 Candidatus Thorarchaeota archaeon
ACCCTACTTGTCGCGCTCTCGCGTGACAGTATGCCCCACGATTGCGCATCCCTCTTATATAACCTGTCCTCATCGAGCATACCGGGCCTGCCGCCAGCGACGAGTGCTCATCGACTTGCGGTGCCTCTCTCACGAATCCGAGAACTGGGCCGCAAGAGGTAGGCTATTATGCTTCTGCGGCTGAGATTCCAGATGCTGAGGTTGCATTGAACACTCGACGAGAGCCTACCGCGGTAGACAGCTTCATGGTAGTGGTCTTCATTGTCTTCCTTGCAGTCAACCTCTATCTTGTGTTCTCTGGTTACGCTTGGCACGTCCTCACCCCGAGCCACTTCCACTTGTGCATTGAAGTGGTGACTCCAATTGTAGTGCTGCTGTCAGGGAATGTGTTCACTTTCGCCGTGGTCTACTATGGACAACTGAGGACTGTTCGGAGTATTATGGTGCTGTGCATTGCATCTAACATGGCCTTGCTCGCTCTGCTCTATTCCGTTACTCATCCAGTATTCGAAGACTGGTTACCTGTTCTTGCTGACCGAAACCGCAACATGAATGTCGTTGTGGTTTTGGGTCTGAGTCTGATGCCTCTGCCTCTTGCAGCCTCCCTTTCTGCAGAGAAGGTTGCAACACCGCGGGTCAAGACCGCATACCTCCTCTACGGTGGCGTGCTGATTCCTCTGACTGCGCTTGCGTGCGTGTTGAGTCCCTCGCCCCTTTTCATTGTGATTGGTCCCTCAGGCGGCCTTGCTGGTCTCACGGCGATAGGCTGGGTTGTCGTGGTCGTGATAGTCTCGACAGCCGTGGCCTCAGTCCTCTCGTACTCCATCAACTACCTTCGAACACGCGACTGGCTGTCTCTGTGTTTCGCCCTCGCAACCGGGATGTGGACATCTGCAGCACTTGTCCTCGTTGTGCTGTGGAATCCATTTCAGGTGGCGGAGGTCCTCTGGTTCTGCGACCTCGCGTGTGGAATGGGGCTCGTCGCGATCACAATGATGGTACATGCTATACTCGAACCCTTCAGTGCAATGGAGCGAGAGATTCAGAGCCGCACAGTGGACCTTGAGAAGTCCAATCGAGAGTCTGAGTTCTATCTGCTGTCGTGGGCACACAAGGTTGGCAATCTGATCCAGGGGGTAATGCTTCATCTCGAGCTGGCGGCGGAGGCCAGAAGGACTGGTTCGAACCCGTCAGACTCGGAGCTGGCTGCTGCCGAACTCAGTGCAGAGGCAGCTCTCATCAACAGGCATGTTGCATGGTTGGCTCAAGTCAAGTCGGCTGCTCGGCTCCCCCTCGAGGCAACAGACCCCCGCGGCGCTATTGCTAATGCCTGTAGTACTGTCTCCAGTATGCTCTCTGTTGACCAGTACGCATGTGACGTCACCGGAGATGACGTCAGTGTCCTTGCGGACTCGAACCTATCCTTGTTAGTGGCTACCGTGCTGTACCTCTGCTTGAAGAACTCGGAAGACCCGTCCAAGCCGCTGGGCGTGCGGATTGAGCGACGTGGGGATAGGGTGCGTGTCAGCTTTCTGACCGGAACTCCCGAGATTGTGAGGCGATTCACAGAAACGCTGGAGGCGCAGTCACACCAAGGCTTGTCCACTGTGAATCTTGATGTCTACATGTCCAGCCTGCTCTTGGAGAGGTACGGCGCCCATGTCGACAAGTCCGGTCTTGACTCTGGCGAGTTGACATTCGTGTTCATCGCAGCTGATGGTCACAAATGAGATGCCGGCTTTTCCTGCTCTGCACGGCGAGGGAAGTTCACGACTGTCACACCAATCACTACGAGCATGAGCCCCACGAAGAAGGTCCAGTATATTGGTTCCTGCTGTATCAGTGCGGAAACAAGCGTACCCGACACTGGAGTGATACTCACGAAGATGCCTGCCCGTGTCGGTCCGACCTTGTCAATGCTCTTGAAGTAGAGGAGGAAGCAGGCAAATGCACTGACTCCTCCCAAGTAGAGGACTGCCAGCCACAGGATGGGGTCCATCAGTCCGGGCAGGGCCCAGAAGGATTCTGCCATAGCGCCGACAGAGAGCATGAGCGTTCCGATGACGATTCCCCCGGCGGTCATCTCGAGTGGCGGCATCCGCTTCATCGCCACCTTGCCCAGCGTCGAATAGACGGCCCACAGAACAGTCCCCAATAGGAGTATCAAGTTGCCTACGAAATAGTCGAGGTTGAAGTCGAGCAGAGACTGTACCCCAATGACGAAGATGACCCCAATGAAGGCAATCACAAACCCCGCGTACTTCCACGCATGGTCCAATCGCTCCCTCAGCATCACATAGGCTGTGAGACTCATCATGAACGGGATAGACCCATCTAGGATTGCCCCTTGTGCTGCAGTGCTCAGTCTCACGCCCACAAGTTCGGCGATCTCAAAGCCCAGAACTCCGACCGCGGCCATGACCGCAAGGATTCGGAGGTCGGAACGCTTGTACCTGTCGTGCGGCATACTGCCAGTGGCTGACATGTAGGCGAGGAAGAGTGCTGAGGCGACGGACATCCTGAGGAACCCAATGGAGAAGGGTGGTGCCACTTCCACAGCTATGTCCTTGGCAACCCACGAACAACCCCAGAGTATCATCGTCACTGTGAGGTACACATAGTATCGGACCGGGGTTCCTGACACATTGGTCTGCTCCAGCTGTCACAGTCGCACCTGTCACGCATAAAAAGGCACACGTTCGACAACAATTGAGATGCGTGCTTGTCCGTGAGGTATCGCCATTGTCGTCATGTGCGGGTCCGTTCTTTGAGCGATGGGAACTCAGAGAGGACCAGTGATAGTGCATGGGCCGAGGTCTCTTCGGGGACTGACTTGAGTGAGAATGCCTCCAGCTTGGAAAGCAGTGCTTGCAGTGACTTCTGCACAAGATATCCGGGTCTGTTGCAGAGTGCGATTGCCAGGAAGCCTTCGCTTCGCTCCACGACAACACTACCAGTCTTCCCCGTGAATGACTCGGTTTCGTCTTCTGCTCGCATCATGCGCCATGTGTCTGCAACGCCCTGTATGTATGCACCATGAGTATCTGAGGCAATCGACGGGTCAGTGAAGAGATGCTCGAAGGAGTGTCTCGAGTCGGACAGCCACATGGCTAGCACGGTGGCCGGCGGCACAACAGTCCTCTCTTGAGACCTCCTTGATGCGAACCTTCGGAACATTGACCGGATTGTCGATTCTGACTCGCGCGGGCCGGCCTGACTGCGAAGAGTTTCAAGCTGTTCCCTCGCTTGCTCCTGAAGGGCCTCAAAGTTGTATTCTTCCGCCAGCCGCAGCGCTTCTTCAAAGTGTGCTTTGGCCCTGTCCCGTACCCCACTGTGCAGAGCAATCATTCCCTTCATGATTGACAGACGGCACATCTCTGGATAGTAGTCTGCCTCAAGAGCCAGAGTTCGAACGAGGTCAAGATGCCTGTAGACTGCGGAGAGGTGCTCCGGACGTCGGGTGTTCGTGTACAGCGAGAAGTAGGCCTCTGCTGCTCTCAACTCAAGGTCCTTTGCATTCTCTGACATCTTGTGTTCCGTCGTGATCTTCAGCTGATTCTCAAGGTTGAGAGCGAGTGCCTCCCAGTTTCGGTCCAGCTCAAGTTGGATTGCATCCAAGTCTTGGATGAAGAGTTTCCCTTGAGGTGTGGCCATGAACTGCCCACCAGGGACGTTCTGTCTTAGCCATTTCAACAACGTCCTTGATTGAGTATTTCCTGCAACGGCCTTGAGGATTGTCAGCAGTGAGACTCTCAAGTCCGTCGCAACACCCTCCTGCGCTAGTGCTTCTTGAGCCATGCGCCTGGCGTCTTCGTACCTCCTAAGCTCCAGCAATGACTCTGAGATGTTGTTCTGTAAGGTCACCTTCAAGTAGAACTCGGATTGTGTGACCGGGTTTGCGTAGGCCTCCTGCTGCAGGGCTAGCGCCTCCTCAAACTTGCCCTGAACGGTCAGGATGATGGCCATGTTTATGGCAAAGATGACCTTGGCTCGTTCTTCCTGTAGGCTCTTCGCAGCGTCGAGTCCCACCTCAAGGACAAGCAGGGCTTGCCTCAGGTCTCCCAGTTTTCTCAACACGCTGGAGTACATGTTACCTATCAGCGTGAGCATCTCACGGTTCCCCACTATCTGCGCGAACGTGAAGGCGGGCTCTATCATATCACGGCTGGCAGTCATCTTGCCCTGCCTCAACAGACCGAAACCGTAGTATGACTGAGCCACAAGTAGTGCTGTCTTCGCTGCAATGGATGGATGCGACTTGTATCTATTGACCGATGATTGATACATGTCCTCAAGCAACTCGAAGGCGGCCAGTCTTGTAAAGACCTCTGCCTTGGCCATGATCACCTCGAACTGTATCAGCTCATCTTCCTTTGACATGTCGAGTGTCTTGGCATCTTCCAGCACGCTTCTGTCAGACGACCTCGCCCGAACTCTCAGTATGAGCGGGTAGACCCATGACTCACGAGACACATGAAATGACGACAGGAGGTCCATCCTTCCAGTGATGAAGGCCCACTTCGCCCAGAGAAACTCGAGCAGTCTGCTATTCGGGTTTGCACGTCTGAGCTGGTCCAACGCTGCAAGTGTATCGACCGGTGTAGCAGTACTCTGCTGCTCGACGGCATTCATCACCTTCAGGTCTTCTTGAGATGCTAAGGACAGGTAGGACCGTATTTCCATGGGCAACTGTGCCAGTACAGTGTCAGACCTGCGAGCAGCAGCTGATGGCCCCGACTTCTCTTCATAGCAGTCCTTGTGTGCCCTGTACTCCCCTCGTTCGTCCACCACTACAACATTGACGTGAACAGCATTGCTCGGGGTCTCATGCGCGACTCTGACTGTGAAGAGATGTCCAATTAGAGGATTGCCGGACTCTGACTTCTGCTCATAACTGTTGGGATCATCCAGACTGAAGGTCACAGATGCACCACACATCCTGCAAGAGAACTCAGTCATCTCAGTCACAACCTCCTGCTTCTCTCGTGGCATGGGTCTGCTGCACTCTATCGGCGGCGGCATTGCCTTCAGATTCACTCCCAATCACGGGCATACTGTCAACGCCAATGGTTCTGTCGGAATGACGTGCGTGCTCGCGCGTGGAAGTACACAGGACTCTCTTCATGGCTCTTGAAATGGACTCTCCCCACTGATAATAAGCATATTCTGAGTGTCACGCCTGTGACAGCGTGAGAGACCTAGGACCATAGCGGCAGCACTTGGATGCGTGTCCCTCCTCCGGGAATACGTGTGACAGGCCAGTTCACGGGGTGCCTCCGACTGGTATTGGATTCGCAGACTGTCGGGTGGTCTACCCGGAAGGCGGCTGTGCCTGATGTCCTGGATAAGCGACTGAGAGTCCGTCTATTAGCTCGACGAGCGATCTGACAAGCAAAGCACCAAACCCTCCGAGCAGAGCTCCCAGCATGACGCTTATCATGATTGGCAGCCAGCCGAGTCCTGAGAGGCCCAACAGACTGGCAAAGAGACTGCCGACACGAAGTGCATCCGCCGTGACTACCAAGTAGGCGAAGAGTGCGCTCCATGCGATAGCAATTCCAAACAGTCCCGCCGCAAACGCACGTCTGTGGTCTCTGAGGAAGAGACCCGCGAGCCCTCCGGCAATCACCATGGTCAGCCAGACGCCGCTCAGCTCCAGTACCGCTCCAATCACTGTCACTACGATGGTCGTTGGAATCAGCTTCATGCTGGGGATTGTGTCATCTATCTTCTTCACAGTGTCATCACCTCAGGGTATGAATATGGCCGTCCTCTCTATCATCACATGCGCAGAGTCTGCTGTTCTGAAGGCATCGGGAGTCGAGTAGAAGTACATCTGATGGTATCCATACTGCCCGGTGGCCTCATTGTACGCATACCAGAGGTTGAACAGGTCGTCCCAGTGTGGACTGAACATGTTGCCGCTCTGCCCACCCGGATAAACGCCGTATGAGGCGCCGATATCGCTGAGGTCTGCGACCATTCTCCAGGACGGACCGCTCCTGACCGTCCATCCGTTTGCTGCATTGAGAGTGTTCTGGCCCCGGCATGGTCCTCCACCTATGTAGACCGCTCGTCCCAGTGCGACATGGTACAGGTACACCCTGTGGTATAGACCATATGCCCACTGAGTGGTGTCCGATGTTCCGGTTCCAAGTGTCGTGTCATCAAGCGCGCGATGCAGGGCTCTAATGACAATGTCACTCAGGGACTCGACCCTGTCGGTCGTGCTGTGATCGTCGATGTAGTAACTGGTGTTCTCTTTCAGTACCCGCTCCAGTATTGGAGAGCGCGGTGCGGGAAGACCCGGGTCCTTTGCAAAGACCTCGTCGAACACCTCTGACACGAGAGCACTACGAAGATACATCCAGAAGGTCGGGGCTATCTTGTCTGGGTTCATCACGTAGTCCCAGTCACGTAGCCAGTCCACGGTATTCTGCACGCTCTCATTTCCGTCACCGTGTGCGTCCCATGCGGCGACCACGAACGGGACAATCTCCGCTGCCCTGAGTTCCAGCGAGTCTGCCTGGAACCGCTTCATATCATCGACCGTCACGCTGGCGTCACTGGCCAGAAGACTGTTGATCCTTCTGCCCCTGTAGCCGTCGTCGAAGGGCCCCAGTAGTGCGTAACCATATGATGAGGGCGATATCGGTCTCTGGTTCGCAGACTGTAGGTACCCTTGAGAGGGGTTGACCGACCGTGGGTTGTATGCATACGGGATGCTTCCCACCATGCCCACTGAGTCGTTGGTCGCTGTGACTGGATACGCACCCGTATAGCCAGCTCTCACGGGAAACCTGCCGGCAACGGTGATGGCGATGTTGCCATCATGATCGGCAAACACAATGTTCTGAGGTGGGCTGTCCCAGTAGTACAGCGCGTCGAAGTAGTCTTGGAGGTTCTCCACCCGGTTGAGTTTTGCCAACGCCAGAACCTCGTGAGTGACTCCACTACCGGTCCAGTTCATCGCCACATAGGCAGGACCGCCATAGGTGTACTCGACTGAGTCTATGAGAGGGCCGTGAACCGATGAGAGCACTCTGAAGGGTACGACACCTGCTCCTCTGACCACGATGGGCTCGTCAATCACATCAAACGCTCTGTACTGGCCGTTGTACAAGTACTCGCTCGAATTGCTCGGGTTCAGCTGTTCGACAAAGAGGTCCAGCACATCTGCACCCACGTTTGTGAAACCCCATGCTGCTGTGGCAGTGTGCCCCAGAAGGACACCCGGCGTCCCGGGTAGGGTCACACCGCTGACCTCCAGCTCGCCAGGCACGACAATGTGGGCCTCGTACCACAGAGACGGTGCTTGTAGCGACAGGTGCGGGTCGTTCGCCAGAAGGGGCAGACCTGTGGACGTCCTCGAACCGCTCACAACCCAGTTGTTCGAGCCGACGGTCTCAAGGTCTCCAAGCAGGTTGGGCACCATGCTTATCATGTCAAGCAGGCCGGTCAGTTTGTCGCTGGGTATTGCCGCCTCGGGCAGCGTTGACTGCAGGGCGGTGGGCACGGCAGCTGGAGTATATCCGCCTGGAGCGTTGGGGTACTCGATGATGCTCAGATTGGTCTGCTCTGGGATGATTGGCACATTGTATGGCATGACGTCAGGATAGAGTTCGGCATACATCGTGTCGTTGTCCAGCGTGGTCCTGACCCATTGACGCAGGAGGTCGTAGATGCCTCCAGACAGACCCCACGTCATTGCCTTCGTCCACAGGAAGACATCGTGGCGCGTCCAGTGTGGTGGGGTGATACCAAGGAGCTTGAACTCGATAGGAATGTCTGCAGTCGTCATGCTGTCAATGTACAGATTCACGCCTCTGACCTCGGCGTCAATGATGTTCAGTGCGTACGCCACATCAGGGTCAGTTGCACTCCGCTCGACATACCAGTCAAGGGTTTCTTGAGCAGAACGTGCGAGTCCTATGGTCCGGTAGTACTTGTCAGAGGCCAGACTGGCAGCGCTGGGCCCCGTCATCTCACTCAGCCTGCCTGATGCATACATGTTCTGCACGAACATCTGGAACAGTCGCTCCTTGGCATGGAGGTATCCAAGTGCCATGAACGCGTCTTGCGATGTACTGGCGTAGATGTGAGGTATGCCATGTCTATCGAACACGACCTCCACGGAGGACGTCAGACCCTGTAGTCTGATTGTCTGATTGAGGGGCTGGTTGACAATCCGACCGTAGTCGAAGATGCCTCCGATGGGTTGAAGCACTCCCAGTCCACCACCTAGAAGACTTATCGGAGTTGTCATCAGCACGATGATCGCTACCGTGCCACCAAGCGACAGGACGAGTCTGACTATCTTCTTTCTCATGCCAATCATCTTCCACTAAGACATGCGGTTGCTCTTGATATGCGCCGCCGAACTTAAGGATTCGGGATTACGTGTGAATGCTGGTCCGTTCTGTGTTCGTTGCGCAGGATGGTATCTCTTACCTCGCAGATACTGATGCTGGGCCGCCAGAACCGATGCGGTGGCCTGTCTGCGCCTCAGAGCAATTGTCAGAGGAAGCTCAGCAATACTGTTCGACACGACTCCTCATGTCCCCTGCATTAGTCTGTCGCGTGGGTCGTGTGGGTTGTTTCTCGATGCCGCAGTACGAGTCTTCTGTCAGTCGTGCCGGGAGATAGGTTTATGTCGTTCAGCTCGGGTGCGGGGTCAAACGACCACGCGTGTTAGTGGCGAACTCACCAACAATACCATGCGGTGGAGATATTGGCAAGCAGATACAAGGACCTGTTCAGATTTGCCAAAGACTGGCTGGATGCATGGACTGGCAATGACCCCGAATTCCTGTTGAGCTTCTATACTGATGATGCTCTCTACGTTGACCCTGCGAACCGTAATGGACTGAGAGGAAAGGATGAGATCCGGTCCTACTTCGTCCGCCTCCTAGATGTCTATCGCGACTGGACGTGGGTGCCTCTCGAAGTCTTTCCCATAGAGAAGGGCATGATAGTGAAGTGGAGGTGTCAGATACACATCCCCGAGATTGAGACCATCGAAGAGACCGGCGTTGATATAGTCGAGATTCGCGACGGAAAGATATCCCGAAACGAAGTGTACTTTGATCGAAGTCGCCTTGTTGAGGTGGTCCAGGCTCGGAGAAGAATGCACCGACTCATATCCTAGGTCTCCGTGACTCTGGATAGCCAAGAACCCACGATCTCATTGAACTCGGTTGGACGCTCAAGCATCACACTGTGACCTGCACCGCTGACTATCCGCAGCTCAGAGCCTTTGATCCTGTCATGCATGTACTTCGCATACTTGACTGGGGTCATCAGGTCCTCCTCGCCCACTACTATGAGTGTTGGCAAGGATATCTCATTCAGCCTGCTCATCACATCAAACTCGTTACAGACTGTGAAGTCTCTCATGATGACATCGGGACGGCACTTTCTGACCTCAGCCTGTGACGCCTCTATGAGTTTCGAAGACGCACCCTTGGCGAACATGTATTCTGCGAGCGCTTCCACATAGGCTTCGGGATTGCTCGACAGCAGGTCGAATATCAGCGGGTTGACCCTCAAGCGCGCCCCGGTGCTGACCAAGACGATGCCCCTAAGACGCTCCCCCTTCTCCAGCGCGTAGAGAAGAGTGAGAGAACCCCCCATGGAATGCCCCATGAGTACGGGTCGGTTGAACTGAACGACCACCGAGTCGACGTCTTGAAGGTATGAGCGTGTCAC
>JACAEL010000060.1 GCA_013388835.1 Candidatus Thorarchaeota archaeon
CAGGAGACGGCACTGGGGTCACTCCTCGAGAAGAGGTCTCATGAGGTGTCGAACCGACCTCGAGCTCTCCGTTCCCGCACGGAGGTGTATATGCACCCCGCAGCGATGTCCAAGACTGTCCAACTTCTGGGCAGCTGCTGCCAACCCCGCCGCCGCCGAGTCTCACAGGGATCTGTTGGTACCCCCCGCGGAGACGACCGAAGATGACGTGTACGACGAGGAGCAATGATATCCGATGTCTGATTTAGCACGGACGTCAAGCGACTGACGCATCTGACCCTAGTGTCGCGATTTGCGGCAGGTCCGTCACTGTGGTGGACTGTACAGAGTCCGGTCATTCTGCAGGCTCGTGCTGTGGCCCACTGAGACTGAGGTTTCGTGCCGCCTGTCCGAGCGCCGCACGGGTGGATGAGCAGTTCGAGTCCGAGTCGCACTGTTTGTGATGTGGAGATGCTCTGGACCGTTATCTCCACGCAGAGTCACTCTTGGGGAGGGTCTCCTTCGGAGGGTCATTGGCGACGTTCTTCTTGATGAGGTCGAGCAGACCGGGCACCCAGTCCAGACCCAGTTCCTTCACCTTCTCCAGCGTCGGTACTCCGTTGCGTGTCCAGCCCCTGCGTTTGTATGTGGCGTCTGTGAGAAGCCTGTACTGCTCCTCTCGGTACTCTCTCAACTTGGCGAGCTTCTGGGCTGTCGTCATGCCGGTACAGTCGATTCCGCACTTCTCTTGCAGCTGCTTGTCGTATCTTTCGCGCCTGCTCTCGTACTCCCACTCGGTGACGGGACCGACGCTTCTGTACGGCGGGTTGGAGTCGTGCACTCGCAGCCCCTTCCCCTGACGGATGTTGAAGATGCGCTGAAAGTTGTAGACTCTCTCGCTTCTCAGTATGAGGTCCGCACCCTTGCTTGGAATGCCTGTCATGGCAGTAAAGAACCTTGCATAGAACTCGACATGCTTGGGCACCTTAGCAGGCTCTGCAGTCTGCTTGTTGTCGGCAGGCACCACGTCGTTCCACGGGAGTTTGCACAGTCCATTGAGGCCAAACCATGTGCGCCACAGTGGGAAGTAGTGTAGCGCTTCCGCTTTCTTCTCAAAGGTCGGCATGTAGTTGTGAACCATGTCGAGAAAGATCAACCATGCCTCGTCGTGCTGAGGACCCTTGAGTGTGAGGCCATAGCCACCCTGCTGGGCAAGACTCTCCTTCGTCACATACTCTGAATACTCGAGGCCCTTGTGCTCCATGCCGATGTCCTGCATATGCTTGGCGTCAACACCGAACTTCTCGGCGAAGTACTTCTTGAGGTATGCCACGCCCTTGCCGAAGTGCTGACCACCAAAGCCCTATCCCTGAGCAATCTCGTGAAGGACTGCTAGTGACTCCTCCGCAGCTCCCCAGTTGAGCTTGTGACCGCCTGTTGCCTTCTGGTCGATGTGTCCGTCTGAGAAGAGCTCCATCACGAACGCCATTGTCGTGCCAAACGAGATGGTGTCAATCCCGTAGGCGTCACAGTAGAAGTTCAACTCCGCCACCCATGAAGCATCGAAGATGCCCATGTTAGAACCGCAGCCTGCAATGGTCTCATATTCGGGCCCATCGACCACGACCTTCTGACCTTTGAAAGGTCCGGTCTTGGGGATAAAGCCCTCGATACAGTGCGAGCAGTTTATGGCACATGGTCTCCAGCAGCCATCCCAACCCTTTCCTGTGTTGGTGAAGGTCTTCTCCCATACGTCACCGAAGAGATGCTTTGCTTCAGGGTCACTTCCAGCCCTGAAGTTTCGCACTGGCAACAGGTCGAACTCGTCCATTATTGAGGGCAGGTGACCTGTGCCCAACACACGCATGCGGTTCTGCTTGGGGTCCAGTTCGAGAATCTCTGAGGAGTGCTCGCGGCCCACTGCCTTCACTCCCTCCAAGTCTGCGGGGCCGCTGAGTTCTAGCGTTATCTTGTCAAACTTGGCGACGAGCGCCTTGAGTCTCTTGTTTCTGAAGACAGTGCCAATCCCTCCGCGTCCTGCCTGCTTGTAGCGAGGCATGGCTCTGCGTTGATCCCACCATGAGAAGTTCAGACACCCAATCCATGCATGTTCTGCTCCGGGGCCCGTGGACACTACCGATATGTCTGACCCGCCCTTCTCAGAGTGACGTTCCGTCAGTACCCGCGTTATCTCATATGCAGTGTCGGGAAGGTCGCTCGCGTCATGTATCTCAACCCTGCCCTTGTCACCGTCAATGAGCACGTAGACATCCCTGTCAGCCTTTCCCTGAATCTCGAGCGCATCAAAGCCTGAGAACTTGAGGTGCGGGCCAAAGTACCCTCCGACATTGCTGTCAATTGGAATACCTGTGAGCGGTGAGATTGTCGTGACGATGGACTTGCCAGCTCCGGGGTACTGTGTTACCCCACCTAGTGGACCGGACGCAATGCAGATCTCGTTGAGTGGGTCGTCCCACTTCACTATCCTGTCTTTAGGGAGTGCCTGCCACATGAGCCAGAGGTCGAATCCCTTTCCTCCGGTGAATGTGTCCTTCATTCGTTGATCAACAGGCTTTACTGCCACGGTGTTGTCCGTCAGGTTGACATACAGTGTCTGGTTCGCATACCCGCGATTTATCTTTGGAACCTCGTATGTGAACTCCTTCAGCATTCTCATCCGCCACCTCATGGCTTGCTGACATCCGACCTGTGCACTGTCGGTTCTGGCGTCCTGTTGACCGCTCCGTACATTTAGGTCTTGTCGTCGTCGAGCTGTACACCTATACATAATGAGCTGCGACCAGTACAGGGACCAATGACATATATCGGGAGTCTACGACAAGACACTGCGAAGACGTGACATGGTGATAACCTCCAGAGACCGATATGAGGGATGCCTGCTGGGGCTTGCGGTCGGAGATGCGCTTGGGGGTCCGACCGAGTTTCTCAGCTATGAACAGATACGTATACGTTGGCCGCCTGACGGTGTCACGTCCTTCATGTCGTTCAGGGACCTTCCACCCGGCTCATTCACTGACGACACTGAGATGTCAATCGCAGTGGCACGAGGCCTGACTCGCTCGCAAGACCTGAGTTCGGAGTCTATCCTGAGCAGCATAGCATACGAGTTCGTGGAGTGGGCCAAGAAGACTCGGCCAGCTCGTTCTCCGGGACTCACATGTATGCAAGGAGTGCACCAGCTGGCCACTGGAGTCCACTGGTCTCAGTCGGGTGACAACGACTCGAAGGGGTGTGGGAGCGCGATGCGGTCCGCTCCAATCGGGCTCGCGTATCCTCATGCGCTGGATGCTCTGCGATTCTACGCATCGAAGGTGTCCTTGATGACACATGGCAGTCCGGTGGCAACAGCAGGCTCTGTAGCAACGGCCTACCTTGTGGCCAGGTCGCTCGATGGCATCCCGGTCATGAACCTCCTGCCTGACCTTGTGTCGTTCACAATGCCGATTAGCCTGGAGTTTGCGGGACATGTGCAGAAGGTGATTCACCTTACCATGACCAGTTCGGTGAGACAGGCACACCGTGAACTGGGCGATGGATGGACGGCGGAGGAGGCTGTCGCGGGAGCTGCATATGCGAACACACTTCATCCTCAGTCGTTCAGGGATATCGTGCTGGAGGCTGCAAACTCAGGCGGTGATTGTGACTCGAAGGCTTGCATTGCAGGAGCCATAGCTGGTGCGCGCCTCGGAGTTCAGGCCATCCCCGCGGAGTGGAGAGAGGAAGTCGAGGGCAGAGATGATCTTATCGTCCTTGCTGGAGAACTCCTACTACTCCAGAGTCGACTGGCTCAGCTCTAGTGTACAGTCAGGAGTCTGCTCGTCACGGCAACTGTGTATCCCGATCTGTGTGTCCACTCCATCCGTCGAGAGTTCTTGACCCAGCCCCGCCGCAGTGAAGACCTCGATGCTGTTTCCAGATAACCTTCTGTTCAGTGTCTTCGGAACGGGGACAACTGATAAGAGATGGAGTGCATAGTCCCTTCTGAAGGACGAAATGCTTAAGCTGTGTTACACCAATGGACTACATAGGCAAGTACGAAGAGCAGGTCTATCCGAAGGAACGTGTGATTGCATCTGACATATTCGACCTTGGCATGAAGCGTCACTACGTGAGTGGACTTGCAGAGGTTGATGTGACGGAGGCGCGGAGAATCCTGTCCGAACAGGCAGCCAGCGGCGAAGAGAAGCTCTCTTTCACAGGGTGGGTGACCAAGTGCATTGCGCAGGCTGTCAGTGAGCATAAGATTGTCCATGCCATGCGACATGGGAAGAAGCACCTCATAGTCTTTGACGACATTGATGTCTCAGTCCTTCTGGAGACGAACTTCAAGGACGGGACTATTCCAAAACCGTTGATAGTCCGGCGCGCACAGGACAAGACGGTCTCACAGATCACGAACGAAATCCGTGCTGCTCAGAGGCAGAAGCTAAGCGACTCGTGGGAACAGCTTGGCGAGGGCTCTGGTGAGCGGATAGCAAGACTTGCGAGGATATTTCCATCGCTGCCCAAGGTCTTCAGACGGATTGTCTACAGAAAGTGGAAGGACCCGTTCTTTGTCAAGAAGAACTTGGGCACCGTGCTGGTCAGCTCTGTTGGGATGTTCGCGAGGATGGGTGGCTGGGGTCTGCCGATAGGTACTCATCCCCTTGTCTTCATCTTGGGAGGGATTGGGCGAAAACCCGGTGTCGTTGAAGACCGCATTGAGATACGCGATATGCTGAGCGTCACAATGATGTTCAATCACGATGTCGTCGACGGCGCTCCAGTGGTCCGTTTTGGACAGCGACTGGCGGACCTTGTCCAGAGTGCATTTGGTCTCAGATAGGGCCTTCGAGCATGTGCTTCTGCCTGTGTCCCCGTGTGTCCGACTCTGCGTGGCTGTCGGACTGACGAGTGACGTCTACAGGTGCTTGTCGAGCCAAGCGACGAGGTCGTCGAGCACTTCCTTCCTTCGGTCGGCAGTCTCGTTGTATATCTCGTGAAACAACCCCTCGTAGACCTTGAGGGTCTTGTCCTGTGTGGACGTCATGCTGTCATGTAGCTCTCTCTCGCCCAAGACGACAACATCGCCACCACCCTTCTGAATGAGAACTGGAATCCTCAGTGTCGCTGCCTTCTTCCGAATACTCTCCATCAATCCAGTCATCGCCCGTAGCAGACCGAGCGAGGCCGAACCTGCAAAGACCAAAGGGTCTGACTTGTAAGCACTGATCACATCCTGGTCGTGTGAGAGACGTGATGGGTCGAATTCAGAGGTCATGACTTTCTTTGGTGCCAACCTCCAGGCGACCTTTATCTGCCGCAGCTGTGAGTTGCTCAAGTCCCCATATCTGATGCCAGCTCCGGACAGTATGAGCCCCTTGAGTTCGTCTTGGTACTCTGCAGCGAAGTGGACTGATATGACGGAACCGAATGAGTGGCCAAGCAGGAACACTGGTATGTTGTCGCCCTCCTTCTCTCGTACTAATGACAAGAGACTGACAAGGTCGTCAAGCAGATGCTGGCGTGACTCGACGTGTGCTCGCATCCCTTTACTCTTGCCGTGTCCACGCTGGTCATGGGCGTATACAACGTATCCCGCCGCGGTCAACGCCGTACCAACGTTACCGTACCTGCCGGAGTGCTCAGCATATCCGTGAGACACCATCAGTGCGGCTCTTGGCCTGTTCTGAGGCCGCCACACTCGGTAGAACAGCTCATGTCCATCGTCCAGTGTAACGACATTCTCGCTCATCGACTGTCTCGTCCCCAATGCTCAGACGTTCCCCTCAGGTAGTGGTGACCTGTATTTAAGCCAATTCCAGTCATTGTCAATCCATGCTGGAAAGATGCGCGGACTGTTGACGCACCTGCTGGTTGGATATCACTCACTGTGCAGTTACAGAACGCTCCGCTGTGCTGTCCATCTCTGTGTGCGTCCGAAGCGCTCTCCGTGCAAGCGTGGCAAAGATGACAGGTCCGAGAGGGACAGTTGCAAGAAGGAATAGGACACCTATGACGAATCCCACATCAGCGAGGATAGGAACAATGAACGATACGAGGACGAAGAGCCCACTCCATAAGAGAAACTGCTTGAACGTCAGGAGCCCTTCGCGGGGAGTGGGCCCTGCAGGCTGGCAAACAGGGGTCTTGCGCAGCAGGAGTATGAGCAAGCCATAGACTACAAGTGTGCCGACTATCGACTCCGCTCCGGGAATGCGCTCGGGGAGAAGAATCAGGAACAGGACTACATACTGAGCAACAACGTAGGACACAAGGAGTCTCAGGCCACGTCTTCCGAGAAGGACCGACGAGATCTTCAGTGTGCCAACTCTTCTCTTGGTTAGCGCGTACACAACAACGATGATGACAATGCTCGCCGTGGAGACAAACAGGCTGTTGCCTGAGTCCGTAACCGGACTGAGTGAGAAGAACACACCTCCCATGACCGCGGCCAGTAGCCACAGTGCACGGTTCAGGCCCCTTGGTTTCAGAAGGTTCACGAATCCCGGCAGCAGCTCCAGGCGTTGGTCCGTGGATGACGCTGCGCACAGTAGCTGATAGACCACCAGTGGGATGATGAACGAGAAGATGGAATGCCACAGAAAAGCCAACGTGAAGAACTCCGCCCATGCAATCCCTACCACTGTGCCGAGCATAGGCCCGGTTGAACCCGGATAGCCTGCCCACAGGACCTTCGTTATCCAAGACTCGTAAAGACCAAACAGCACACCAAACAGATACAGATGAGGCAGAGATGCCCTATGATACTTGACAGCAAGGTTTAGCAACAGCACGGCGTGCGAACCGTAGAGCGGCAGTGTGATGATGTAGGCAAATGGGTCTATGAACCAGACTGGTGAAGAACCGGAGTAGACCTCGGCGTATACCATTGAGAGGATGCTGAGTAACACGAGCGCGGAGACACGAGACCCGTCTGTCCTGTCCGACACGACTGGCTCCAAGAGGTGAGCCGGTATATATCTTCGAGCTAGGTCAGATGACCGAGCTGTGCGAGACCGCTCGTTCCGCCACGCTGCATGCGCTTGTCTAGTTACCAGACTTGAGCCGCATCCTCTGGCATCGCGAATTGGGATTGGCAGCTTCTGCACAGAGTGATTCAGATCTCTGTTCTCACTGAGCCGAAGTGCGGCGCTACGTCGCACACTCATATTCGTCGGTGAGCTGTCCTTGCAATGATCTCATCCTGAAGGCCGCGTCCAAGACTGACAAAGTGGTCACTGTATCCGGCCACACGGACAATGAGGTCTCGATGGCGCTCTGGATTGGCCTGTGCATCTCTCAGGGTCTCTTCGCTGACCACATTGAACTGAATATGATGGCCACCCAGCTCGAAGTAAGCCCTCACGAGTCCGACCAGCTTCTGCCTTCCCTCCTCTGTGGCCAGCACCTCCGGCATGAACTTCTGGTTAAGCAGGGTCCCTCCGGTCTTTGAGTGGTCGATACGAGCAGCTGACTGGATGACAGCGGTCGGTCCGTTCTTGTCCATCCCATGACTGGGTGAGATACCGTCTGAGAGTGGAGTCCCAGACAGCCTACCGTCCGGTGTGGCACCCGTCATCTGCCCAAAGTAGACATGGACGGTTGTGGGCAGGAGATTCACCCTGTATTGTCCCCCCTTCGTGTTGGGCCTCCCGTCGATGCACTCGAAGTACGCATCGAAGACTGCTCTTGCGATGTCGTCTGCTCGCGCGTCGTCATTTCCGTACTTTGGCGTCTTGTTCAATAGGACTGCACGCATGACTTCCTTGCCCCTGAAGTCAGTGCGGAGGGCTTGAAGCAGGTCGGTCATCGAGAAGCGCTTGGACTCGAAGACCTGGTGCTTGATTGCGGAGAGGGAGTCCGTGATGGTGCCAAGTCCGACTCCCTGGATATAGGTTGAATTGTAGATGGGTCCACCATCGTGGTAGTCTTTCGCCTTCTCGATACAGCCGTCAAAGAGGAGCGACATGAACGGTGCTGGCATGTGCTCGGCGTACAGCCGCTCTATGATGTTGTTGCCCCTTATCTTGACATCGACAAAGTAACGCAGCTGTCTCCTGTAAGCATCGAACAGCTCGTCGAATGAAGCGAAGCGTGTTGGGTCTCCGGTCTCGATTCCCACTCTCTTTCCCGTCTTCGGATCCACACCATTATTCAGCGTTATCTCAAGTATCTTGGGCCAGTTGAAGTACCCAGTTAGAATACATGCCTCCTTTCCAAACACACTGATCTCAACGCACCCACTGGGTCCACCCCGACGCGCGTCTTCCAGAGTCTTACCTGCGCGGAGGAACTCCTTGACAATCATGTCAGTGTTGAACATGGAGGGCTGACCAAACCCCTCCTTCGCCACTTCCACTGCTTTCCTGAGGAACCGCTCGGGATTCTGTCTGCTGAACTGGACACAGACGCTCGGCTGGATGAGCCGCATCTCATTGCAGACATCGAGAATCATGTAGGACAGCTCGTTGACGCCGTCCCTTCCGTCGGGGGCAAGACCACCGCTATTGATGAGCGCAAAGTCCTGATATGTGCCGCTCTGCTGTTCAGTTATGTCCACCTTTGGGGGTGCTGGCTGGTTGTTGAACTTGATCCAGAAGCACTGAAGCAGTTCCTTGGCTGACTCGGGTGTGAGTGTGCCCTCTCTGAGACCGGCTTCATAGAATGGGTAGAGGTGCTGGTCCAGACGGCCCGGATTGAAGCTGTCCCAGACATTGAGTTCGGTCACGACACCGAGATGGATGAACCAGTATGACTGCAACGCCTCCCAGAAGTCCCGTGGAGCGTGAGCAGGGACGTGTGAGCATATCTGGGCAATCCGTTGCAGCTCCTCCTTGCGTCTGGGGTCCCTCTCACTCTTGGCCAGCTCGGCTGCCTTCTGGGCATGACGCTCTGCATACATGATGACGGCACGGGCTGCAATCACCATGGCCTTGAGCTCTTCCTGCTTGGCGTAGGCCTGAGGGTCGTTGTAGAAGTCAAGTGTCTGCATCCGCCTCTCGATGTCATCAATGATGTCGAGAAGACCACGTCTGTAGATCTTGTCATCGAGAATGGCATGACCGGGGGCCCTCTGCTCCATGAACTCTGTGAACACCCCTGCATCGAACGCATCTTTCCACTCTCTTG
The DNA here is from genome assembly GCA_013388835.1 of Candidatus Thorarchaeota archaeon. Lineage (NCBI taxonomy): Archaea > Promethearchaeati > Candidatus Thorarchaeota > Candidatus Thorarchaeota archaeon. The sequence continues at coordinate 9,112 of JACAEL010000060.1, forward strand.
ACATCGCCGCAAAGACGCGTTCCCGCATCGTGTGTCCCTTCCAGAACGGAATCACTCTCTCGGCATAGAACCTCTTGACATCCTCACTGACAGTGAATCGAGTCCGTTCACGCGAGTTCGCAACCTCCAGGTCCATCAGCGAGTGGCAACACAGCTCGGGGTAGGTGGGCGTGGCCTTCGGGCTGGGTCCTCTCTCTCCCACTATCAGTTCTCCATCGTTGATGCGGATCTCCTTGTTCTCAAGGATATACCTGAATGCAAGGGCTCTCGTGACCGGGGTTGAACTCGCTCCTGCTGTGCCACTCTGGTAGAAGTCAGTGAGCAACCGTGCTCGTTCCGCTGAGATGAATGGCGCAGTTGAAACGCTCTGGTCACGCAACCTCTTCACGCGCTCAGACAGGTGGTCTACGACCGTCGCTTCATTCACAGGTCCATTCCTTGCCTGGCGATGCGCTTGCATGCATAAAACGGATTCGATAGTGTCTTTGGCCGGGCTTGTCGAGGACAATACGGCGCCTGTTGACAACCAGTGCAGTCGTGCGACTCGACTCATAGTGCGAAACGATAAAAGGGCTCGCAGAAAGTAATGAATAAGCACGGACGATACAGAGAAAGGTGTCTCCGCGCTACCACATATGAGAGATACACACTCACCTAGAGGTGTTCTAATGTCAGAACCCAAACAGTACTTCAGGGGCGAAGACCTGGGCAAAGCTGTGGAATGGCTCAAGAAGCATATGCAGAGTGCTGATGTCATTGCGGAAATCGAAGGAACGCTCGTTGACACAGGCGCTCAGGTTTCCTGCTCCGGTCTGGTAATACAAGCCGAAGACGGATTTGGAAAGCCAGAGTCGCTTGTGATCAGGCTGGACAAGAAGCCCAGGTGGACCAGTGAACAGATGATATCGATAGGCAAGCCCAATGCCGGAAAGGGCATTGATGTTGCTGCAAAGGAGCTCTTCATGGTCGTAAAGGCACGAGGCCAACACGAAGAGAGGAGGCGTTCTAGCACACGCGACAGACGTTACGACGACCGTGACTATCGCGATAGCCGCGACCGCCGTTATCGCTAAGCTTGATTCTGGAAGTCATCGCCCGCGCCCCGAGTGAGACCGCTTCTGCCCTCTTCGAGACCACGGAACCGGTGCTGTTGTCGTGCTCACGAAACGCGTCTTCATGCGGGCTTGTTTCGCATCCACGCGAGGGTTTCATGGCGTGCTCACTTGGGGTCTCCTGTGAATCATGAAGACCGGTCGAAGAGCCCGGTTACGTGCCTACAACAGCAGTCGCTGCGAAACGGGGACAAAACGGTGTTGTCATACCGACAATCCGTGTGTACGAGCACTCTGTGATGCTATCCGGACTATTCGTTCGCACAGACCAGATGTGAAGGAGGTGCTCGCGCGAGTGTACTGCGTGCTACTCTGTTTCATAGCGGTTCGGGTCCGAGAAGAAGTCGACGACACGTACGAACGTCCTGAACTCCGCACTGTGTAGTACTCCGGCAGGTATGTGATAGGAGTCGCCCTTCCTGTAGACTGTGGTCTTGTCCCCAATCGTGAGAGCCATCTCTCCTTCTAGCATGAAGCCGAACTGTTCACAGTGCTTGTGGGGTGGCACGACGCGGCCCGCCTCAATCTCAAAGAACACGACTTGCGAGTCAGTGCCCTGGGAGACCCATCCTTTGACGCCCGACATTGGAGTCTTCGCATTTGGAAGTCTCTTGATGCAGTTGGGGTATGTACTGCCTGTCATTGTCACGCACTGCGAGTCCACTTCACCTCACTATATCTCTCTTGCTGACCACACAACTGCTGCAGCTGGTTTCGTTCAGTCTCCTTATATCGTCGGGGACACACCGGCCTCGCTCGAGTCCCCCCGAGAGTGTTCAACATGACCTCAGGTACGCAAGAGTCCGGCCATGCGGACATCGAGACTCGGTCACAGGGCCTGCCCGGCTGCACAAGGTGTTCAGAGTCACACTTCGTCCGCACCGACAACAGTCTTCAGGATGGGACCATGGCGACCATGGAGTGTGGCCTTTGACAGTGCCAAGAGGAATGGTGACGAACATCCAGAGGTGTTCGACGGAGGACGGGCCAGGGATAAGGACCACGGTCTTCTTGAAGGGCTGTCCCCTCCGCTGTCTCTGGTGTCACAACGTGGAGACAATCGACCCGCGGCCACAGACAGTCTGGTATTCCACGCGATGCATCGGCGACAGAGCATGCATCAGAGCCTGTGCGGAAGAGGCGCTTCAGCTCGGAGAGCAGGGCATGAGGATTGACAGAGAGAAGTGCACCGGGTGTCGAGCCTGTGAGGATGTCTGCCCGACTGGTGCCATGAAGGTCATGGGGGAGCAGTGGGACTCTGCGAGGCTGGCGACTGAGCTGGCGCGGGACAAGGTGTTCTTCAATGCGTCGGGCGGCGGTGTCACGCTGTCAGGGGGCGAACCGACCATGCAGGCCGACTTCGTGGTCGCTGTTGCATCCCAGCTACGGAGAGATGGCATTCATGTCGCTCTTGACACATGTGGTCACTGTGATGAGTGTGTGCTTCAGAGGATACTGCCCTTCGTGAACATGGTGCTATATGATCTGAAGACCATGGACCCAACTCGACACCGGCAGTACACTGGCGTGCCGGTCGACCGGGTCCTCTCAAACGCCCGCATGGTCGGCTCTTCCGGAGTCCCTGTGTGGGTCCGAACCCCAATAATCCCGGGTCACACCGACGATGAGGAGAACATCCAGAAGATCGCTCGCTTCATTGGTCAGTACATGCCAAACGTTGAACGTTGGGACTTGCTTGCGTTCAATAAGATGTGCGTGGAGAAGTACTCGCTTCTGGGCATCGAGTATCCTCTGAAGGACGCCCAGCTTATCCCACGCGATATGATGGAGCGACTGGTATCGACAGGACTGAATGAGGGGGTGAAGAGCATCCGATGGACAGGGATCACCCGCTGAGAATCACGTTGGTGGCTGATCGTCCAAGAGGGGATGTCTGAAGCCTGCAACAGGACCGGAGAGGGCATTCTCACTATGGAGCGCGATGCTCGTTCGCGCAGCAGTCATGCGACAGTCGTGTTGCCTCTCACCAGTGCCCCGAGCCCTCGGCTGTCGAATTCAGGATACGGGATACTCTGGTCACTATGTATACTGGAAGTCGGGAGCATGTCTTCTTGTTCTCGACGCTGTCAAGCGTGTCACCACCAAGAGAGTCGCGGCAGCTGAACAGGGCAGCTCCAGACCTGCGTCACAGAGAGTGCGTTCGGTGCAACTCGCAGCAGAAGAGGCACTGGCTGTGTGAGTTGGTGCGGCATCTTGGAGTCCGGGGTTGTGGCACCCCGCCGTCTTGACCCGCTAGCTTATCAGTCAGAAATGCAGCGCGTATTCCCAATCCTTAGTAAGCGATGCGTGAGAAGAATGCAGGGCACTTCTCTTCTTGACTCTCTGCTCAGGGATACACTGTCCGGCTCAACGTGGGCTGTCGCAGTGATACTTGGCGTCATGACCTGGACATTGCTTAGTAAGAATGGGATTCGCGTCACCGCCACCACAGGTCTCGCTGTGTATTTCGCATCATTTCTCGTGTATACAGTCCTGAGTGAGACTGCCTTTCTCTACTACGAGACTCTTCGGGCTGTATTCCTTGGATTGGAAGTCGTCAACGGTGCAGGCGTCACTGTCTGGATCATTGGCATGAATGTGCTCGTGTACTCAATTGAAGCTGACCTGTTACGTGGTCAGAGACGTCGAAGAACGCTCACCGTTCTCAGTGTGTCATATTCTGTTCTCTTAGTGCCGCTGCTCATAATTGGTGTGAAGGTTGTCATCGCATTCGTGGGACTCGCATTGATTCTCGTCTATGACACTTGGGTCTATACAAGAGACCTCCTCCATCTTGAGGCGGTCAAGAGAAGGCTCCGACCTGCTGTGTTCATGCTGGGTCTAGGTGTCATTGGGTTTGCCAACTTCATCGTATCGCTCGACAACACCTACTCGGGCCATCTTCTCAAGAATGCCGGCGTCCTCATCGGGTCATTGATGCTGATGCGAGTCTGGGAGTGGCTTCCTACCATCGAGGACTTGGAGTGGTATGCTACGCTGGAACGGCTCATGGTGGTTGACCCCGTGTCGGCGATTCCTCTCCTTGACTTCAGGTTCAGAGTGTCCGAAGAACCGGCCAGCGGCACGTCTGTGAGTGCGCCAATCGATGGTGCGCTGGTAGCAGGCGCTGTCAGCGGAATCGACAGCCTCGTCGATGAGATACTGCTGGAGACCACTGGTGTTGATGCAATCTCTCACAGAAGGAAGACCATCCTGTTCCACCGCAGGGCGCAGTTCATATGCATACTGGTCGTAACCGCACCTCTGCTGGAAACGAAGTACCGTCTCGAGATGTTCGCTCAGGAGTTTGAGAAGACGTACAATCAGCAGCTCGCGGCGTTCTCTGGACACGTCGGTGCATTCTCAGGGACCGAGGCCATAATCAGGCAGGTATTCTTCTAGCGTGTGATCTTCTGAGCGACAGCATGCGCATGCACGAACTCGATTCTGCTAAGCGCATATCACACATGCGCTCGCGAGCCCGGGATGTTGGCAATCCCCGCGACAAATGATTTGAAGACCGGACTGGGTTCATGGTCCAGCACGTCTATGATGTCTTGGATAGTGTCTGTGTCATGCAGAAGCTCCAGTGAGTCGTACTGCTCGAATCTCACCCCGGAGCTCAGTGCGGCTCTCCTGTGCAACTCGAAGCTGCCCGGCCCAAATGAGTACCTGACCACACCCGGAGGCCGAACCAGCAGGGCATTGGTCCCGCCATCTCTGGAGGGTGATGCAACCACAACAGGCATGGGCAGCAGCTCCCCGGTCTTCACGATGCTGTCCACCGAGTGGGGTGTAATGAGTGGAAGGTCCGCGGGCAAGATGAGCAACGGGGAGTCTGGTTCGGTCTGGGCTATCAGTGATGTGGCCTTCTCAAGTGCGGCGTTGAGACCGCCACCCGGAGAGTCTTGTATCACTGTGACACCTCGCCTCTGGACATGGTCGGTCACTTCCTCGTCTGGAGTGACTACGAAGACCCTCTCGACCGAGGTAGACCGGGCCAAGGCGTCGAGAACACCTTGCAGCATGAGCAATACCAGCTCTTTCCTTTGTTGCAGACCCAGCTGTGGTGACATTCTGCTCTTTGCGTGTGAGAGCGATTTCACAGGGATAAGCACAACCGCTTTTGTCACCACGAACACAACCGATCCATTTCTCACCGCACGGATGTTCCTTCGGGTCGCATGAGACCGCTCATAAACCTGCAGTTGACAGCCGCGAGAGACTGCTCGTCGTCAGTTGAACCAGACTCATGACCCTGATGACTCATGGGCAACCTTCGGAGACTCGTCTCATTCGTCACAAGGTCTTCTCGCACATGAACCTGACACGGTTCACGCCATGCATCCTGACCGTCTTGTGCTCCGCTGGGTTCCAGTCAATCAGAGATGGGCAGCTCTTCCAAGTGACTCCAGAATCACGGTCTCTGCGAGGCTCTTCTTGCTCTCAAGTGTCGTCATGACGGTATCAGTGACTGTAACATGAAGACCTCTCTCTTCCAGGGTGTGTTTTAGTCCCGCATCCAGCCTGTCAATCACGTAGTGCGACAGAAAGCCATAGTAGTCTGCAACGGCAGCGGGTGACACTGGCATTCCGAGCCCCTTCATGAACTTCTCAGTGGGTCCTTTCACCGCTCGCCCCCCAACTAGTGGACTGACACCAACAATTGGAACCGTGGACTTCTCAAGTGCTTGCCTCACCCCGCGAACAGAGAGGATGGGACCGATTGACGCGACCGGGTTGCTGGGGCAGACGACTATCACATCTGCGTCTTCTATCGCCCCAAGCACTGCTGGTGGGACGACTGCGGACTCAGAGCCCACATACTCGACACCGCAGACGTCGTCTTGGCATCCCCTCTTGACAAAGTACTCCTCGAAGTGGATCAGAGAGCCATCTGCTATCCTCACATGAGTCTGAACTGGGTCGTCGCTCATGGGGAGGATGCGAGTGCTCAGACCGAGCAGGTCGCAGAGCGTGGCAGTGACCCTTGTGAGTGATAGCTTCTCCCTCAGAAGCTGTGTCCTCAGAACGTGCGTCGCAAGGTCACGGTCTCCGATGTTGAACCACCGCTCTTGCCCATAAACACTGGAAGCCGTTTCAAGGAATGCGAATGTGTCGTCCCGAATACCCCAGCCCTTCACCTGATCTACCAGTCCCGCGAGCGTGTACATCACTATGTCAAGGTCGGGTGAGATGTGCAGACCAAAGAGCTCGATGTCATCGCCAGTGTTACCTATCACGGTGAGTTCGCCCGGTCGCAGTATAGAGTGCAGACCGAGGACGAGCTTCGCCCCGCCAACCCCACCACACAACGCTGTGACTCTCATCCCTGGCATCTCCTCACAAGAGCCATGTCGTTGAGTCATCACCGGGCAGTCGTGTCCTGGGCTGCGGCGTCTCATCTGGCCAACCCAACACTATGAATGCCTGTGGTTCGTAGTCGCTGGGAAGTCCCAGGACTTCACCGACAATCTGCGGCGCGAAGAGGGGGGCACACATCCAGCAGGCTCCCAGTCCCTCCGCATGAGCCGCAAGGAGCAGGTTCTCAACCGCCGCTGCAACGCTCTGTACAGCCATTGTGTGTTCCGCCTCTTGTCTTGTCGGGTCCGGGTACTTCCACATGTCTCGCATGGTCAGACACCCCACAATCAGAAGCGGGGCATCCAGAATCCGTCTTCGCGATGTGCTGACCCTGTCCTCAGCTTCCTCCGTGCTGAATCCGTCCGCGACAAGATCATGCCGATAGCACTCGCTCATCCTGTCGACCAACCTCTGTCTGAGAGGATTCCTCCCAACGACCACAAACCGCGCGGGAGCTGCTCCGTGAGCTGACGGGGCGTGACCGGCAGCGGTGAGCAGTCGTTCGACCACTGCCGTGTCAACGGCCTCGTCCTTGAACCGCCTTATGCTGCGTCGGCCCTCCAGAAGAGCGTAGTATGGAGAGGGACCCGTGCCGTTCAAGTAGTATGCACCACAAGGACCCGTGCATGAGTACTTCCTAATGACAATGACGGACGCTGCGGCCCTGTTGAACAAGCCGTCCAGAACTCTCACCGTAAGACTGGGACTGATACTCGGACGACTTCTAGAAACCGTTCATTTCTGGTTGGACAGAGTTGGACACAGGAGTCGTGTCGCTCCCAGGAGACGGCACTGGGGTCACTCCTCGAGGTCTCATGAGGTGTCTAACCGACCTCGAGTTCTGATCCCGCACGGAGGTGTATATGCACCACGCAGCGA
>JACAEL010000061.1 GCA_013388835.1 Candidatus Thorarchaeota archaeon
CTCCATGCCTCTGCAATCATGGTGACCGATACGCTTCCTGCCCTGTCTTCAGTCTTTCGCCAGTCATACCAGTCCCTTCTATCCCCACATCGGCATCCCTGTGGTGGCGATCACCTGCCACGTCTGTAATGCGCCCCAGAGCGAGTACAGGTCGAGGCTCGCGGCCAGCACCGGGGCTAGGACGACCAACTGTGCAGCGAACAGCACCTGCCCGAACCGTCTTATCAGCGTTCTTGAACAGTGTAAATCATTCGTCCACAGAAGACAATCCGTACCAGCGCTCTGCGCTCCCAAGTGCCGACCGTATTGATGAGCGACTCAGCGACATTCAATAAGCGTTATATCTGCCTGTTCACCCCGCCTCCAAATCAAGGAGTCGACCCCACTTGCCTAGGAAACAGTCCTCCACTTCTAAGCCCACTGGTCAGTCCTCCACTTCCAAGACCACTGACGTCCTCGTGATAGGCGCCGGTATGGCCGGCATCAACGCCGCACTCGACCTCGCTAAAGGCGGACATCACGTTCACCTCGTCGAGAGAACCGTCAACATCGGAGGACACTATGTGGCGATTTACAAGGTATTCCCGGCACTTGAATGCTCAGCCTGCGTCATGACCCCGCTGACGTCGTATGTAGGGAAACAGCCGAACATCACGATACATGCGCTGACGGAGGTAGAGAAGGTGAGTGGGAGCGCCGGGGACTTTACGGTGACGGTGAGGAAGAAGGCGCGCTACGTCAATGAGGACAAGTGTACGGGGTGCCAGCAGTGTGTGAGAGCGTGTCCTGTAGAGGTACCGAACGAGTATGATGGTGGGCTGTCGTTGAGGAAGGCGATATACATGCGCTTTCCGCAGCAGATTCCTCTGATAGCGACAATAGACAGGGAGGCATGCATAGGGTGTGGAACATGTGCGGGTGTATGTCCGCAGGACTGTATCATGTATGATGATCAGGACAGGGTGTACGACCTGCATGTGGGAGCGATAATTGTTGCGACGGGCTTTGAGGAGTACAAGCCGATTGACTATGGTGAGTATGGATATGGGATATACCCGAATGTCTTGACATCGTTGGAATACGACCGACAGACGCATCCGACAGGACCGACAGACGCGCACATGGTGCGGCCCTCGGACGGCAAGGAGCCGGAGAGGATACTATTCATCAACTGTGTGGGTAGCAGGGACGTTCGGGAGGAGATTGGCGGGTATGCGCATCACTGCAACCGTGTCTGTTGTTCCTTTGGTCTCAAGCTTGCGCAGGTGACGAGGATGCACTATCCGCCTGAGCACTGCGAGATAATCTACACGTACATGGACATGAGGACGGCAGGCAAGCTGCTTGAGGAGTTTCTCTGGGACAGTGAGCACAACCAGCACATCAAGTTCATCAGAGGGAGGGTCTCAGAGGTATACGAGGACCCTGACACGCACGACCTGTTTGTGAAGATGGAGGACACGGAGTCGGGAAAGATCATCGAGATTGAGAACGTGTCCATGGTCGTGCTCAACTCCAGCTTCAGGCCCAGCCGTGGCACGGAAGAGCTGGCGAAGCTGTTGAAGATTGATGTGGATGAGATGGGATACATCAGGGAGCGCCATCCGAACGCCGCGTCGATTGAGACCAGCAGGCCGGGGATATTTGTTGCGGGGTGTGCACATGGTCCCAAGGATGGCACAGACACCGTGAATGAAGGCAAGGGTGCTGCGATGGCGGCGCACTCTATTCTGCCCATTCCGACACCAGCGAAGCCCGAGCCAGTCCCACCAGCAGAGCTTGGCGACCGGCCGAGGGTTGGAGTCTTCATATGCCACTGTGGAGGAATCATCGGCAACGTGATCAGCTCGCCGGGGCTTGCAGAGTGGGCAAGGGGGCTTCCGAACGTCGTGTACAGCACGGACTACATCTTCATGTGCTCGGACCCCGGTCAGCAGCTCATTGTCGATGCCATAAAGGAACACAAGCTCAATCGGGTGGTTGTCGGTTCCTGCTCGCCCCTACAGCACCAGGAGACCTTCAGGGGAGCGCTTGAGCGAGCCGGACTTTCCAAGTACTACTTTGTCGGACCAGCTGGACTCCGAGAACACCTGGCACTTGTCAATGCGCAGGCGCCAGCGGAGGAGCGGCAGGAGAAGGCACAGGACCTGATCAGAAGCGCCGTTGCAAAGGCGGTCAACACAGAGGTAGTGCCGGTCAAGGTCCTTGAGGTCGAGAAGACCGTGATGGTCATCGGCGGAGGAGTGTCAGGGATGACTGCGGCGCTCGACATAGCAAGAAAGGGCTTTGGTGTCGTCCTTGTTGAGAAGACAGGCAGGCTTGGAGGACGACTGAACGACCTCCACCGAATCTTCCCGAAGATGGAGATTGCTCAGGAGATTGTCGATGACCTGATAGCGCGTGTCAAGAAGGAGAAGAGAATAGAGGTCCTGATGGACTCGAAAGTGGTTGCAAGAAAGGGGTCATATGGTAACTATGACATGACCGTGGAGAACACGAGGACGGGAGAGAAGAGCGAGCACCGAGTCGGCACGGTAGTAGTGGCTGTTGGTACTGACACGTACGACCCGAAGCCGGGAGAGTACGGTTGGGGCGAGGTACCACAGGTCATATCCACACTTGAGCTGGAGCGGCGGATCAAGAGCGGCGAACTGAAGAAGGCCCCCAAGAACCCGGTCTTCATTCACTGTGTTGGTTCCAGACAGAGTCCGGGAGAGGGCAACAGGTATTGCTCAAGGGTGTGCTGTTCTGCTGTGATTGCCATGCAGCACGAGCTGCTTGAGATGTTCCCCGGCATCAAGGTGTTCTCTGCGTACAAGGAACACATCAGACCATATGCCAAGGGCATGGAGGAGATGTGGAGAGAGAACAGACAGAACGGAGTGTCCTACCTGAGATGGACGCGGGAACGTCCAGTCACTGTGCAGAGGTCTCCTGACGGCAAAGAGGCAATAGTGACCGTGTATGACACTCTCTCACAACGCACCCTCAACATCCACTCGGAGATGGTGGTCCTTGCACTGGGCCTGGAGGCCCCACACGACGTTGGTGAGCTCGTCAAGGCGATTGGATTGAGTGTCGGTCAGGACGGCTTCCTGCGCGAGATGCACATGAAGTACAGACCTGTGGAGACCACCGTGCCAGGTGTCTTTCTGGGCGTCACCTATGCAAAGAACGTTGCCGACTCCATCAGTCAGGCAAGAGGAGCTGCATCGGAGGCCACTGCACCACTCAATCTTGGTACTGTTGAGATCGAGCTTCTCACAGCGGAAGTCAACCAGGAACTCTGCGTTGGCTGTGACCTCTGTCACTACTCGGAGATCTGCCCATATGATGCAGTCTCAATGATAGAGGTTGCGCCCGGTGTGAAGAAGAGCGTGACTGACGAGATGGCCTGTCAAGGCTGCGGCGCGTGTGCTGCAATCTGTCCGACGGGCGCAAGAGACCTGCGATGGTGGCGTGAGAAGAGCCTGTTGGAAGAGATAGCCGAGATGCTCAGGGAGTGATACACATGGTGTCACTCGAAGGACTCAGCGCGGGGTGGATGGTCATCAATGAACTCCTCGGAGAACTGAGAGAGAAGGGTGCATTCATTCCAGACCTGACCTATGCGGACATGCGGAACACCAAGATGAGTCTGGAGTATCTACGTTCTTTCGGTGCAGAGATGGGCACCACCGATGAAGAGGACTCGCGCCTCAGAGAGGAAATGGAGCACAGGATGTTGCTCTTGAGAGACACAGTCATGATGTGGGCTGAACAGCAGGGCGGACCCGACTACAGACGACGGTGGCAGGAGAGCTTTGACAGAGCAGTCCGTGGAGAGATACCTCCCCCCGAAGAGGCGCGCTCGATACCTATAACGGACCTGCCACGCGACAAGGACGTGGGGTTCTTTAGGATTCGACTTCTCGAAGACATCCCTGTCGAGGTGATCTCAGAGATTGCCGAAGATTGCAGGGTCAACATCTCTCTTGATGGCGACAGACATCTGCAAGTGAGTGGGAAGCGGGAGTGTGTCAGACAGGCAATGACGCGACTCGGACGGCTCTTCTATGGTGAGAGCAGAGTGAAATGAATCGTCTGTGTGTCCTGTTGGTCCTGCAAATGGGAAGTTCAGGGAGTCGAGGACTGGCAGGTCGCAGGAGTACCGGGAGGAGGCTGACAGACGGGACGACGAGGATGGCGTCTTGCGTAAGCAAGTCTTCTGGCAGACGGGCTGAATAGAGAGATTACAGCTACAGTCCAAGCAGTCCTCGGATGGGGTCGAGTGAGATTCTGTTCAGCTGAAGACCCAGTTGTTCAGAGTCGAGGCCCATGGCCAGTCCCAGCACCTGTGTCACAAACAGACCGGGCATCTCCAGTGACTGTCCGTTGTCGTCTTTGAGTCCCCTCAGCTGCAGGTCAAACTGAGTATGGCATGCAGGGCAGTTCGTGACGATACAGTGAGCACCTGCCTCTCGTGCCGAGATCATCTTCTCTCGAAGGATTCGAGTTGCGACTTCCTCGCTGGCAATGAGCAGTGGCGACCCACAGCAGCGAAGCTTCAGGCCCCACGGTACACTCTTCGCACCAGTCAGCTCCAGCAGTTCGTCGACCTTCCGCGGTAGCTCGGGGTCGTCGAACCCGGCCACATTGGATGGCCTGAGGAGATGACACCCGGGGTGAAAGGCAATCCGCAGTCCATCGAGAGGCCTGACTATGTGGCCTGCAATCTCCTCTCTCAGGTCATACAGGACCTCTACGAAGTGGCGGATCTTCGCCTTTCCCTGGTACTGCAGACCCAGAGGCTTGAGGGTCTTGTTGACCGCTTCGCGCAGTTGACTATGCCCGTGGAGAACATGGTCGGTGTCCTTCAATGAGCCGAAGCAACCATTGCAAGGTGTCACGATGTCGTGTCCTCGGCTCTCCGCAAGTGCGATGTTCCTTCCCGAGAGAGAGAGCCAGCTGGCTTCATGAATCGACTTCATGACGACAGTACCACAGCACGAGGCGCCTTCGAAGTCGATCAGCTCGACACCCAGTTCCTTTGCGACTGCCCGAAGAGAACTCTCATAGTTGTTGAATCTGGCGGGAATCGCACAGCCCAGAAATAGCTCGTAGCTGAGGGTCATCTCAGTCCTCACTCTCCTCCAGCTTCATCAGACCAGTACTGTCCAGCATCTTCTGCGTGTCCCTGACATCCAGCCTTGGGACAGGGTCCAGACCTAGGTCCTCGCGTTCCCAGTCAGTCGCCTCATACAGACGACCTGTGTCATACAGACCCTTTCTTGCACCCAGGTATCCGGCGGGGGCAATTCCCTTTCGAAAGGCCATGTTCTTCAGACCAAAGATTATGTCTGTTATCTCAATCCCCTGCGGGCAGCGCTCCTGACAGGTATAACAGGTGGTACACAACCAGACCATGTCTGTCTCTAGTACTTCCCTGAGTCCAAAGAGGAGCATACGCATGAGCTCATGCACCTGGATGTTGACCTTGTCGCTAACGGTACAGCCCGCACTGCACTTGGCACACTGGAAGCATGCAGAGAGGTCCTGACCACCAAGAAGACGCCCCACCTCGGCTGTGAACTCTGCGTCCAGTGCCTTGAACTGGCGACCCTCAAAGGACTTGAACTGACCCCAACTCTGTGTCATTGTATCTACCTCCTCAGTGGACTTGGTCCAAGCCGCTCTACGAGTGATGAGAGCTCTCTGACCTTCTCTGCCCATACAGATCCTTCGCTTGCGCTAATCTGAGTGAACTGCAGCCGTTCGGGTTCCAGACCGGCCTTTTCGATTATTCTCTTGGCAATACTATAGCGTCGCTCGAATGAGACATTGCCATCGACATAGTGACAGTCACCGAAGTGACAGCCAGATATCCACACCATGTCTGCTCCAAGACGGAAGGCCTCCAGTATGTGAGCCACACTGATGCGGCCTGTGCACATGACTCTGATGTCTCTGACTGTGGATGGCTGTTGCAGACGTGACACCCCAGCATTATCCGCACCAGCATAGGAGCACCAGTTGCATATCATTGCCAGTATCCGTGGCTGATTGGCTGGCAGGTCGGCGATTGCAGCCTTGACCTGGGCGAGAATCTGATCGTCAGTGAAGTGCTTCATGGTGATTGCTCCAGCTGGACAACCGGCAGCACACTTGCCGCATCCCTGACATAGCACAGGGTTAGAAACGGCATAGTCATGACCACCTTCTCCAGGCATCACCTCTATGGCATTGTAGACACAGTTGATCTCACAAGTGCCACAGCCCACACAGACCTCGGGGTCAACTACAGACACAATGGCCTCGGTCTTGCGTACGCCACTTATCAGAGGGATCAGTGCCCGGGCCGCTGCACCACGACCCTGAGCAATTGCTTCATCGATTGACTTTGGAGCCGTGGCAGTCCCAGCCACGTAGACACCGTCCGTCTGGAAGTCGACAGGACGCAGCTTTGGGTGGGCCTCCATGAAGAAACCGGACATGTTCAGAGGGACCTTGAACAACTCGGAGATGACCTTGTTCTGTTCAGCTGGCACCATTGCAGTGGCCAGAACGACATGGTCAACGTCCAGCAGGAGTCTGGCACCAAGGATCTGGTCTGTGACTTCCACTCGCAATGCCTTGCCAGAGCCCTTCTTGACCTCCGGTGGTGAGTTCTTGTCGAACCGAATGAAGACAACGCCCTTTTTTCGTGCCTCACGGTACTTGTCCTCTGCAGAATAGGCGACTCTGAGGTCCCTGTAGAGATGGAACACCCGTGACTTGGGGTAGGCCTTCAGCAGCTCAAGCGTGTGCTCAAGAGCAACCGTGCAGCATATTGCAGAACACCACGTACGCGCCTTCTCAACCGACTCGTCTTCGCGGGAACCAGCACAGTGGATGACAGCGAAGGTCTCCCCATCGGTAAGGCCCTCTCCGGATGCGAGACGCTGGTTGAACTCCAGCTCCGTCATCACCTCGGGGAGCTTCTTGAGGCCGTAGAGGCCCTGCTCTTCCAGCGGCAAGGCGCCGGTGGCAACCACCACTACGCCCACCTTGACTTCACGCTTCTTGTTCCCGGTCTTGATCGTCACATCAAAGGCACCGATGGACCCCTTTGCATCAACAACCTCGGACTCAAGCATCAGTTCAATGTTGGGAGAACTGCGCACAGCGCGTTCGTTCTCAGCCACGACGTCGGCTGCGGGCCTGAAGTCAAAGTCAACTGAGCGCAGCTTGTTCAGTAGGCCGCCCACATGGTCCTCCCGCTCCACAAGATAGACTTTGAAGCCGGCTTCGGCTATAGTGCGCGCAGCGGACATGCCCGCGACCCCCGCGCCGATCACCAGAGCGGATGGCTCCACCTGAGTGATAGCCTCGGTCTGCGGCTCAAGAATCCGTGACCTCGCCACCGACATCCGAACCAAGTCCATCGCCTTTGCAGTGGCCTCATCCTTGGCGGTCTGGTGAATCCATGAGCAGTGCTCTCGGATGTTGGCCATCTCAAAGAGGTACTTGTTTAGACCGGCCTCCTGAATGGTGGCACGAAAGAGTGGCTCATGAGTCCGGGGAGTGCACGATGCCACAATGACACGATTGAGGTTATGCTGCCTGATTGCTTCCTTTATCACAACCTGAGCGTCAGAAGAACAGGAGTACAGCAGGTTCTCAGCATGAACAACACCAGGAAGTGTGGACGCATAGCGCGTGACTTCGGCCACATCCACAGTGCCTGCAATGTTGATACCACACGAACAGATGAAGACCCCAATTCTTGGCTCTGCAGCCATGAGTTCCAGGTCAGCTTCGGTGACCACCTCGGCTGGTTCCCTGGGAGATATCGCGAGGTCAAGCACTGCAAGGGCAGAGGCAGCGCTGGCCTGTGCCACTGAGTCCGGAATGTCCTTTGGTTGATTCACAGTACCGCACATGTAGACCCCGGGTATGTTGGTCCGCACACTCTCGATGTGACCACCCACACCGGGCACAAAGCCGTACTGGTCACTAGTGAGACCGATTCTCTCGAACAGAGCGGTGTTGTCATTTGGGACCATTGCCGGACAGAGGACTACCAGGTCATACCTGTCAAGCAGCACCTCATGACCCTTGACATCGCTGTGTCGCACAAGTAGGTCACCAGTTGCCGGGTCCTCCTGTATCTCACTGGGTAGGCCCTTGACATATCTTATGCCATACTCCGTCTCCCCGCGTACAAGGAATTCCTCGAAGCCCTTGCCGAAGGCGCGCATGTCATTGTACAGGATATCAATATGGACCTCGGGGGTGTGCTCCTTTGTGATGATGGACTCCTTTGTTGCGTAGGTACAGCAGATTCTAGAGCAGTACGCGCAGTGATTCACGTCGCGCGAACCCACACACTGGACAAAGGCGATACGGTGCGGTTCACGGCCATCTGAAGGCCTCATCACAACGCCCCTCGTCGGACCACTTGCACTGACCATCCGCTCGTACTCAAGACTTGACACAACGTTCGCATACCGACCATAACCATACTCGGGTACCGTCGAGGGGTCAAGCAACTTGTAGCCGGTTGCAAGGATGATTGCGCCCGCGTTGATCTCGACAGGCTCGTCCTTTATTGCGAAGTCGATTGCAGAAGCCTTGCATGTCTTGACACAGGTCATACACTCGATGCAGTTGGTGAAGTCAATAGTGGCGACATTGGGTACTGCCTGAGGAAACGGGATGTATGCGGCCTTCCGCATCTTCAGACCCATGTCATACTCGTTTGGAACCTCGATTGGGCACACTCGCTGGCAGTCCCCACAGCCCGTGCACTTGTCCACGTTCACTCTTCGAGTCCGCCTGAGCACCTTGACCGTGAAGTCGCCCTTCTTCCCCGTCACCTCCTTGACTTCCGAGTACGCAAGAATCTCAATGTTGGGGTGCCTTGAACAGTCAACCATCCACGGACCCATGATGCACATGGAACAGTCCATCGTTGGAAATACCTTGTCGAGTTGAGCCATATGTCCCCCTATGGAGGGCTCCTTCTCAACCATAAAGACCCTGACGCCCATCTCGGCGAGGTCGAGGGCTGCGCGGATACCCGCAATGCCTGCGCCAATTATGACAACCGGCTTCGTGTTGGCCTTGGCCATGGATAGATTCACTCCGGGGTGTAGGTCGGGCGGTCCGAAACCGACGATAAAATGTTTGTCATTGAGCAGACACCATACACAGCTGCAGAGAGTGACAGAGGCTCGGGCTGCGGACCAGCTGCCGTAGTACGATTGCTCTCACTGAGACAGACACGCCGCACTGACCGACCGAGCCGCATGGGAATAGTCTTGGCTACGTACTGCTGTCGGAGACCTTCGCCAAGAAGCCGGGTGCACTCTTACGCTGTTGATACTGAAGGTGCGTCCCCAGGCCGAACTCTTCCGGTTCGTGACCAAACGCGAGCGCCAGCAACTCTGATACATGCAGCACATCGAAGTTGTACGACTTGTTGAACAGCTTCTGTATCTCCACCTGCCCCATGTCTAGCTGCAGCTCACAGAAGGGGCAGGGAGTGACAATCAGGTCTGCACCACCAGCCTTCAGAATACTGTCGAACTTCTGCACTGTGAAGTCTAGTGCAACCTTCACATCTGCAGTGCGCACTGCGCCGCCGGCCCCGCAGCAGATCAGCTCGTCCCTGTACGGTACGTACTCGGCACCCGTCGCCTCACATAGTTCTCTGAATATGCGGGGGCGTTCCGAGTTGTCCTTCTTCTTCACAGCGCGCGGCCGCATCCAGTGGCAGCCCGGATGCAGTGCCATCCGGACGCCATTGAGAGGCCTTGTCACATGTTCTCTGATCTTCTGCGTACCAACCACATTGTATAGTACATCGACGTAGTGATAGACCTCTATCGTGCCCTTGAACTCACGACCCACTTCACCCAGGATCTCGTTGACTTTCGTCCGGAGTTCCACATCGTGCTTCAGCTCGTGGTTGGAGTCCCAAAGGGATGCAAAACAGCCGTTGCAACCAGTCACTATGTCATGTCCACCCGCTTCTGCGAGCGTCAGATTACGGGCGGCAATGCTTGCCCAGGTGACTCTGTCAAACGACCCAAAGACCCCGGGGGCAGGGCAGCATGATGCGCCCACCATGTCCAGCAGCTCCAGTCCGAGGTCTTCGAACACGAGGTTCGTGGCTCTCTCAATGCTCGGATATCGATGAGGAATGATACAACCGAGAAAATGATAGTAAGAGTGCTTAGCCATTTGCTCACTTCCCCTTTTCAGCGACAAGTCTGTCGAACTTGCTCTTCTTGGCCATCTTCAGAATCTCTTCAACCGCCTCAGGATGGCTGGAAGCATTGGGTGGCATGGGTTTCAGACCGACCTTCTCTCTGAGCTGCGACCACGACTCCTTGTCGAGTGGCACAGCATGACCGGCCTCAAGCACCTTCTGTGCCACCTTCTGGTGGGGCTCAAGCATGTACCCCTCCGCGACTGCAATATTGCGTATCGCCTTGATCACATCGGTGGGCTTCACGTCCTGAGGACAGCGGTCAGTGCAGGTATAGCAGGTGGTGCAGTACCACAGCTCAGGTGCGGAGATCACCTCTTCCTTGAGGCCTAACAGAGCCTTGCGAATGATTCCTCTGACAAGATAGTTGGTCCTTGCCCCGGCCGGGCAGGAGCCTGAACAGGTCCCACACTGAAAACAACTCTGGATGTTGGGACCACCAGTCTTCTTTATCATATCGACAAAGGAGCTGTCTGGTTGGTCGATGTCAAATGGGGGTCTTTCTTCAATGACCGTCAAGTGGGAACACCAGCCGTCAAGACACGCGGGAAGTTCAACCTTAAATCCATTGTCAAATGACCCGACTTTCCCGGCGAGTTCGAGTGTCAGGTCCTAGCCACGACGTTCTCCAGTCGCTTGTTCAGTGCTGCGGTGAAGACCGTTGCGAGAGCGACCTTCGCAGGCACAATGATAGATGCGGCCGCCCACAGAACGGCCAGTTGGTCAGGTGTCAGCCCATAGAAGAGAGAGTAGGTCTGACACGGCACCAGTAGGAACAGACGAAAGAGCACATCAGCCTCCAGTCCCAGCACTGCTGCACAGAGTGTCATGACGGAAAACGACGCATCGACTGAGTCGGAATGCCTCTTCTTAGAACACAAGATGACAGAGAGGAACCATGCGCCTAGAGTGTCCCACACTCCCCACAGCGGTAGGTCCCGAGAGACTGGTGTGAGGAGATAGGGCACGAACATCAGAGTATACGCCGCAAAGACAGTTCTGTGGTGTCCCTGCATGACAGCTCCCGTCACTGCCGCACCGACCGGAGCACCGAACATGAAGACGGACTCGTACGGGTCTCTGGTCATAATGACATGCCCTAGGACGGAGCCTACAAGGACCGAAGACGCTCCCAAGACAGGACCGAGGAGCATGCCGGCCAGGGGACTTAAGATGAACGCCCACGAGTCCCAGACACCACTATAGAAGCCCGGGAGCATAGGTGTCGAGTCAAGTACTGCGATCAATGAGGCGAAGAGCCCGGTCATGGCAACCGACGAGCTCTTTCCGTGCAAGTGGAGAGTCAATGTCTAGTCGACCGCCATCGTGTGAGTATTAAGACTGTCGCGACAGAATACGGTACATCCCTCAATCCTTATATTGTGCAGCAATGCGGGTTCGATGATGAGCTCCCCATAACAGAGGTCACAAAATGGCCGAATCCATCAAGCGAGAGACAATCGATGGAAGTAGTATCGACCCATCTTTTGTCGACAGAATAGTTGGGAAGGGTGCTGACAGGATACGAACCTGCATCCAGTGTGGAACATGTTCGTCAGTGTGCCCTAGCGGTCGTCGCACCGCATTTCGTACCCGCGAACTGATTCGCAAGGCCCTTCTCGGTCTAAAGGAGGAGGTCCTGAGCTCTCCGGACCTGTGGCTCTGTGCAACCTGCCTCACATGCCTTGAGAGATGTCCGCGTCAGATCAAAGTCACTGATGCAATCATCATCATGAGGAACATGGCAGTCAAGGAGGGATTCATGTTGCCGCAACACAGGAAGTCCTCCCAGAAGCTCATTGAAACAGGCCATGCAGTGCCACTGGATGACGCAAATCGAGAGATGCGCAGCGAGTTGGGGCTTCAGGAGATACCACCGACGGTGCACTCGGATGAGAAGGCGCTCAGGGAGGTCCAAGAGATTCTCAAGCGGACCGGTTTCGTGGACACAATAGAAAAGGAGCCAGGAGCCCAGTGAGATGACCGAGTCTGAGACACCCACCTATTCGCTGTTCTTGGGCTGTGTCATGCCCAACCGATTTCCCAACGTGGAGAAGAGCATTCGAGAGGTACTTCCGAGGCTCGGTATCAAGATTGTGGACCTAGAGGGAGCGAGCTGCTGTCCTGCACCGGGAGTGATTCGGTCGTTCAGCGAGCCCACATGGCTGGCACTTGCGGCCAGGAATCTTGCCCTCGCTGAGAAGGCCGGACACGACATAATCACCGGGTGCAATGGATGCTACGGCACCTTCAAGGAGACCCTAGCGGAGGTCAACGCACATCCACAGAGACTGAAGGAGATTCAGGAGGTATTCAAAGGACTTGGTATCAAGTTCACAGCCAAGTCTGACGCGAAGCACCTTATCGAGGTGATCTATTCTCTGGGAGTCGAGAAGGTCAGGTCAACAGTCGTACGACCACTCAAAGGCATCAGGGTGGGCGTTCACTATGGATGCCATCTCTTGAAACCGAGCAAGAACAGACCTTGGAAGCAGACTCAGAAGCACACATTCCTCGATGAACTTGTGGAGGCGACTGGCGCTACCAGCGTCAAGTACAAGGACAAGTTCCTCTGCTGCGGTGCAGGCGGTGGCGTGCGCGGCAGCAACGTCCCGGTCAGTATCGACATCGCAAAGGAGAAGCTCGATAACATGATAGAGGCTGGTGTGGATGCAGTGGTGGACGTCTGCTCATTCTGCCACCTGCAGTTCGAGCACTCGCAGGCCCAGCTCAACAAGGAACTGGGTGAAGCGCGCTATCAGGTACCAGTCATCTACTACACTCAGCTGCTGGGACTAGCTATGGGACTCGATCCAGAGTTGCTGGGACTCAACAAGCATGTTGTCAATACACAGCCGCTGCTTGAAAAGGTGCTCGGCTAGAGTTGTGACAGCCTCCCAGATGTGGGACAGTCATGAGCATGCGGCGCGCGTGGTCAACAGGACTTGGTGAGCGTACCGTGTCGTCCGGGCTCCTATCGGCCTACAACCATCGCTTGGCTGCAACATAGACAATGAGCGCCATCGTGCTGCTTGTCACGATGGCTGCAAGCAGATAGACGGCTGTGATGTCAATGACAGGTTGCCCGCCAGAGGTGGTACTTGTGACGGGTATGTCGCCAGCAGTGAACAGCGCATCAGACGAGTCTGTCGACATGTAGATGCCGTCTGAAACTCGAACCTGAACAGAATATGTGTCAAGACGGGGTAACCCTGTGCAGTTCCATGTGTAGTGGTTTGTAGTGAGACCGGATGCTAGCAGCTGGTAGGTCCTTCCAGAGTCTGCTGACAGATAGACCGCAAAGACGAGTGTCTCGTCTTGATTCAGGTCCTCCGCGATCCATGTGATGTTATTGTGTCCGGTCCACACCTCTCCGCCGTTGGGCGACACGACTCTGACGGTTGGCTTGAAGAAGTTTCCAATATAGACGTCGGGACTCAAAGCCACCACAACTGTGCCGTTCTTCAGCCATGCAGTCATGGTCACGGTACAGCTCGCGTTGTTGTTCAGATACCGGGTGTCAACGGAGACTGCTGGTGAACTGCTCTCTGCGTACAGTGATGCATCAAGGGCCTCGGCAGACACTTCAATTCGGGTTCGGTTTATTATGGTGGAGGGGTGCCATGTGGAAGTCAGTACAATGTGGTCCCCTGCCAGTATGTCACCTGAGCTGACCGGAATCTCAGATGTGTTAGAGCGACTGTGATATGTCAGGGATACAGAGGGCTCTTCTGAGCAACATGTCGCGTCACAAATGGGACTCGAAGCGGATGCCGGACTCACATGGGTCGGGCTGAGCCCCATCAATAGAAGACCCAGTGTCAGCAGTAGCAGCGCAACAAGGGGGGTTCGTCCCCGAGAGTCTGGCAATCGTTTCAATCCTCCGGTGAATGACACTATTGATACACGAATAACCAATGAGAGCCACTTAGTTCTATTCTTAGAACTCACTCTCTCTCCTCCGGAAAGGGCTGCTCGTTCCAAACGCGAAACGTCTCAACCCATAGAGTGAAACAGACGGATATGAGAAGCAGAAGCAATGCAACAGAGAACCAGTCATTGAATCGCCAAAGCAGAATCATGGTTGTCGACAACGCCGCTGTCACGGATGTGTAGAAGGTGGCATAGAACAGAAAACGGGGGACCATCAGCCTGCCGCTCCCTATGAACAGCTTGAGCACACCCACACGGACATCCCTGCGTACCGTGTACTGTCCGTGAGCATCCTTGTCGACGAGACCAAGCGTGCGGAGACGCTCAAGGTGATGCATGGCAAGAGAGGGACTCGACAGCCGGGTGCCTCGCTGAACCTCCCGGGCGGTCATCGGCGTGTGATGACGAAGGAGGTACCAGTAGACGCTCATGGTCTTTCCCTTCAGGTCGCTTACCAGTTCCTCTTCATCAGGCTCGTCTTCAGGCAATACCCTCTGCTCCCGAGTGGAATGCACCGCGGATGATTAGCGGCGGTTATTAACTCTACGCCATGTGGGAAGAGACAGTCGATTCCTAAGGTAATGCTCATATAGGTGTACCCGAGCAGAAGTCCAGACCCCCAATAATGTGGCAGCGTCAAGACCCGACGCGCTCACGTAGAAGCCTGCAGAAGGCTCAGGAGTAGGTAGCGATGTCCACAGTTCGAACACCAATAGTGCCGAAGCCACCACGAACAAGGGAAAGGGTGTTAGTCATACTCCAGGAGCAGTGCAAGCAGTGCGGCTTGTGCGTCGAGTTCTGTCCGAAGAACGTGCTGTGTCTTGACACCACCAAGTACAACAGAAGGGGATACCACCCAGTCAAGGCCTGCGACTACGAGGCATGTGTGAACTGCGAGTTCTGCGAGAGGATCTGTCCAGATATGGCAATCTTTCTGGCGGATAGGGACGAGGCCGAAGCAGCGTGGAAGTCAGGGAGTGTGGAGCAGAACACTCTAATCCCCGAGTTCATGTCCCAGACTCATACCGCTACGGAGGAGAAGCAGTGAATGGGCCAACGCATCATGTTTACAATGGGTGACATCGCTTGTGCAGAGGGAGCACTGAGCGCGGGATGCAGATACTTTGGAGGATATCCTATCACGCCCGCAACAGAGATTGCAGAGTGGATGTCACAGCGAATGCCGGAGGTGGGAGGTGCGTACGTCCAGTTTGAGGACGAGATAGCCTCGATAACAAGTGTCATTGGTGCCTCATGGGCAGGCACTAAGGCCATGACTGCGACCTCCGGTCCGGGTGCAAGCCTCATGATGGAGGCGGTAGGTCTGGCGGTAATGACGGAGACCCCTTTGGTCCTAGTGAATATAATGAGAGGAGGACCAAGCACTGGTCAGCCAACGCGTGGTCAACAGGGAGATGTGATGCAGGCGAAGTGGGGCAGCCACGGGGACTACCAGGTGATTGCACTGACGCCCGCCTCCGTTCAGGAGATGTTTGACCAGACCGTGACTGCATTCAATCTCTCCGAGAAATATCGTGTGCCGGTGTTCATTCTTGCGGACGAGGTCGTCGGGCACATGAGAGAGAAACTGGTGATACCGGACGAGAAGGACATTCATACAGTCTACAGGAAGCAGCCGACAGTCGACCCCAGCATGTATCGTCCCTTCAAACCTGACGAGGACTTGGTACCACCAATGGCACTTCTGGGGTCCAAGTACCAGTTCTACGCGACAGGTCTTACCCACGATGAGCAGGGTTACCCGAGTGATAGTGACTCTGTGCAGATTGAACTAGTCCAGCGGCTCAGTGACAAGATCCTCAAACACTCGGATGATATCATTGAGGTCGAGGAGTTCATGCTCGATGACGCCGAGATTGGTGTGATAGCCTATGGCACACCATCCAGAAGTGCAAAGAGCGCAATCAAGGTGGCCAGAGAGGACGGAATCAAGGCAGGCCTCCTGCGCCTCAAGACAGTCTGGCCCTTCCCGAAGGAACATATCGCCAGACTTGCGTCACATGTCAAGAAACTCGTTGTGCCCGAGCAGAATCTGGGCCAAGTGTACTACATGGTCAGGGCCGAGGCCGGAACCACTCCAGTCCATCTCATGCCAAAGCCAGCAGGGACGCCCCATCTTCCGAGTGAGATACTCCAGAAGATTAGAGAGCTCGCCTGAGCAGTGTTGTGCCAGCCGTCTGCTCTGGTGCAAGACCTATAGATATCGGGTTCGCAGCAGCTGTCCGGGGAACCGAGGCCAACTCGACACCCCGGTTGATTGAGGGAAGTGGAGTGACACCAGTAGCGCTCCCTGTGCATGACAACAGACTTGTGTCCGACTCAGTCCGCACGAGGATCAACGGTTGTGTGTCGGTCTCTGCCCTGTCGTTGACCGTCACTGTGGCTTGTGCGACAGACCGGACAAGATGGACAAACTTTTAACACGCCCTTCTAGAGCGTGACTTGAACCCATATGACGGTCTCCACTCCTAGTGTCCTTCGACACCCGATGGCCAAGTACATCAGAACAGACAGGATGCCGTGGATCTACTGCCCTGGATGTTCAATCGGGATTGTCACAAATATGCTGATTCGGGCAATCGACAGCATCGGAATCGACTTTTCGAAGGTTGTGGTGGTGTCAGGTATCGGATGCACGGGTAGGACATCAGGGTACATCAAGACGGGTACATTTCACACGACACATGGTCGGGCGATTCCCTTTGCAACGGGGGTCAAGATTGCCAATCCTGAACTGGAGGTAATCGTGGTCGCGGGCGACGGGGACCTGGCTGCTATTGGAGGAAACCACCTCATACACGCCTGCCGACGCAATGTAGACATGACTATCCTCTGTGTGAACAACTTCAACTATGGTATGACAGGCGGTCAGTTTGGACCGACAACAGAACATGAACGATACTCTCAGACTAGCCCACCACCCATTGGCAACATTGAGCACCCATTCAATCTCGCAAAGCTGGCAGCATCATCAGGAGCAACCTTTGTGGCGAGGTGGACTGCGGTCCAAGTGCGACGAGCAACGAAGTCCATAGAGAAGGGGATCCTGAAGAAAGGACTGTCATTCATTGAGATTGTGGGAGCATGCCCCACTGCATACGGACGAAACAACCGTCTGGGTGATGGTGTCGAGATGCACCGACACTTGCTGAAGGTCTCCGAGATACAGAACGGCTTACCGCCTCACGAGGCGGAGCTGCACTACGAAACACGAATAGTGTGCGGGGAGTTTGTGGACATTGAGAAGCCAGAATACACAGAGGTGCTCAGACAGATGCATGCCAAGCTCAAGAGGTGAGACAGATGGGCAGATATGAGATACGTATAGGCGGGTTCGGAGGACAGGGCGTTGTCACCATGGCAGTGGTAATAGGAGAGACTGCGTCACTCTATGATGGAAAGCATGTCGTTCAGACGCAGTCGTATGGTCCGGAGGCTAGAGGTGGTGCGAGCAAGAGCGAGATTATCATAGATGACGAGGAGATAGACTACCCCAAGGTCCTGAACCCTGATGTCTTTGTGGTCCTGAGCCGTGCCGCATACCTGAACTATATCCAAGGACTCAAGGAAGGAGGGACTCTGATACTTGACGAGGACCTTGTGAAGGTGGAGAGCCAACTGCCAGAGGGAGTGAAGGTATACAAGGTGCCAGCCACACGCATTGCAGACAAGGATGTGGGTAACAAACAGGCGCTGAACGTCGTGATGCTCGGTGCCTTTGCAGCAATAACAGGAGCCATCTCAATCGAGGGGCTCAGGAAGCAGGTGGAGGAGCGCTGGCCCAGATTTGTCAAGATGAACCTCCTAGCACTTGACCTCGGAATAAAGGCGGGACAGACGGCACTGGCCGCCTCAACATGAACACATCATTTCTGCAGACTGGCCGTGCTGTGATGGGCTCTGTTTCCAGGCGAGCAGACTGGAGTCGCGACTATTGTTCAAGAGCAAGAGTCGCAGCACCAAGAGCTCCGGTCAGCTGGGGGTTCTCTGGGGTCCAGAGGTCGCAGTCAAGCAGGCGGGAGAGGTAGTATCTGAACGCAGGATTAAGAGAGACACCCCCTGTTATACCGACCGGCCTCTCAATCCCAAGCCTCTTTGACAGTGCAGCCACCTTCGTTGCCATCGCCAGATGAATGCCCGCAGCAATGTCCTCTGCAGAGTCGCCCGAACCGATCCTGCCAATGACTTCACTCTCTGCAAAGACCGTACAAGTGCTGCTTATTGAGCATGGAGAGGACGACCTTAGAGCAAGAGGCCCCAGCTCATCGATGGCAACCCCTAGGACCCGAGCCATCACCTCAAGAAAACGCCCAGTGCCAGCTGAACACTTGTCATTGAGTTCGAAGTCACTGGGGCGTCCGTTCGCGCCTATCCGGATTGCCTTCGAGTCCTGACCACCCACATCAATCAGAAGACGAATGCTCGGGTTCAGAAGGTGCACCCCGATGCTGTGGCAGGTTATCTCCGTCACCGTCCTCGTTGCAGAGGCCACCGAACCACGTCCATATCCCGTTGACACTATCGGACAGTCCTCCACAGGAATCCCTGTGACCGAACGGAGGATGTCGAGTACTTGCTGCGTAGCCTCTGCAACAGAACTGCCCGAGGACATGATGTGACTTCCCAACACCCGCCCCGTGGAGGACAGGATGAGCCCCTTCGTAGTTGTGGACCCTATGTCCAGTCCGATACCCGCATCGTGTCGCCGTGACATGACCCTTGCCTCACGTCAGCATCTCAAGTAGTGCCTCGATGCGGGTCTGCACCTGTGCCTCATTGAACAGTCTACTGTCCACCATGTCGCCCTCAATGACCACGCCGGGCACTCCGGTCCTCTCCGTCACCATCTCCTTTGTGACGAGTTGTCCCAGCGAGTAGCGCTTGCAGGACCGGACCGAGAACATGACAAAGCCATCCAGATGGTAGTCTCGTATCAGGCTGCACATCTTGTCCACCTTGGCCTCAAGACCCCGATTGAGATACACACTGGAGTAGATTGTGGTCACACTTCCAAACAGGTCATCACCAGATATCTCTCCAGACCATGCGTGCGTGTACGTGTCCGCTGGAAACACAACACCTCTCTTTGCCAGCCCGTTGAAGAACCGGAAGATGGTGAACCACGGGGGGATGTTATCCCAGAGAAGACGAGTCCGCTCATCACGAATGGCGCCAATTCCGTTCTTGACGCGGTCTTCCACCTCCCCAAGCAGTGTCTTGTAGAAGTCAACCACATAGTCCTTGCCTCGCAGAGAAACAATCGGAGCCATCATGAGGAAACGATCAGCGCAGTTCAATGGACTAGGACGGGTCTTGCACGCTTCAAGACACCTTGTCCAGAGTCGAATGGCTTCAGTAGAGAGGTTGCCCACCTCACGCATCCGCTCGTCCGTCAGCTCGCCTCCAAAGCGGGTTGTGAGGAACTGGACCAGCCTCTCCAAGCCTCTCCGAACGTACCTTGTGTGATGCGGCAACTGAGGACCCTCAAAAGGGGGCGTATCAAGAAGGAAGACTGGTGCGCCGGTCAACTCAGATACTGCGTCGTACCATCTCAGAACTGTCCCACATATGTTGTTACATGCGAGAAGCGCCTGAGGCTTCGGAAGACCGTCTAGCGGACTGGCCTGAGGCCGCAACACCGAGCCTATGCTACAGCGGGCATAGGAGCACAGCTCCTGAGAATAGCCCAGCTCTTCGGCATAGCCACAGACTTCCGGACCCACCTTCTGAGAGCCCACAACTGCACCGTACTGCTCAGGATACGTCACCCCCACATTGAGAGCCACTGGGATCTCGACGGGAAAACCGGAAGTCACCCAAGCCAGTCGCCCGTCTTCGCTGGCTGCGTGGCCTTCCAACATGTAGCGGAACATGACTTGTTGAAGCGCTTCTTGTGTCGCGAGATTCCGGTAGGCCTTCTCTTCGGTCATGGCAATCACACCTCAGACAATTGTTTCAACGAATGTCTGAATTCTCCCCTCCAGTCGAACACGGTCCGAGAACTCCGGGTCTATGGGTAATCGCAAGCACGGGACGCCAACCTCAGAGGCCACTCTCTCCAGGGAAGGTGCCTCGAACTGGTCAGGGTCACAGAATGACTGCTGGCAGACTATCAGACCCTGAACAGACAGACTGCGCAGCACCTGTCTCAGGAAACCGAGCCGGCCCGGCAGTCCCTCCTGAACGGGTTCCGAAGGTGATTGATACAACGCGCGAGCAAGCCCGAGGAAGATGCCCTCGGAGGTGTCTGGGGGAGGCGTGAACACAGTCCTGAAGCCGAACGAGAGAAGGTCAAGAGCTATCAGGGAGTCTCCAAGCTGAGGTACAGATGACACTAGCTCAGCAATGGCCATCGGTTCGACCATTCCTCCTGCCACCACCACAACCGGATGCATTCGTTCAGAGATCTTGATGCCATCCAGGTCCTGCCTTAACAGGGCCTGCTGGACATTCTCTACAACAGACAACTGCCCTGAAGCTGACAGCGCGCTCTTCGTCTTGGACCACAGTGACTCCAATGACTGCGCCGAGGCAGAGACCGGCAGAGTGAGGAACCTGCGAATGGCCTCAGCGAGAGTACCGTAGGAGAGAACATCCGGATTGACCACTCTTGCAGCGTAGAGCATCTGTGCTGAACGACGAAAAATCTGAACGGTCTCCGATGCAGTGCGAAGCAGATCTCTGGACATTGGTGTGCCAAACTCCGACTCCAGGGCCACGCTGAGTAGTCGAAGCTCCTCTGCCAAGAACTCGATAGAGGACTCCTCATCGTTCGACACGGGGTAGGTCAGTCTGAGGACCTTGTCTGTGGGGAAGCGCAGGCGCCACACGTCGCGGACATTCTCCAGAGAGTCACATGTGTTGCCGGGAAACAGAAACCCGGAGTATGGACCAGTGTGGCCTGCGACACGTTGACTGAAGAGATTACGGCTCAGTGAACATGCGAAGGTCTGAAGGCTCCCCTCGAAGGAACCGAGATGACGCGGGTTGGCCCACAGAAGTGACGGGATTATGCCATGTGCCATGATTAGCTCAAGCGGTGCATGCGGATACACGTAGCCGAGGACTCGCTGACCAGATGCATTGAGAGATTCCATCTCTTGTCCAAGGACACTCATTGTGTCTTCGTATCTCAGACCAAAGGCCTCCAGTGGCGCATACTGTCCCGCCTGTCCGGACTTGTCATCCGGAGAACTGCCCGATGAGCTCCAGATGCAGAAACCCCGAGTGGACATGCCTGATGCCAGCACGCACTGGCATGACTTACTCGTGCAGGAGTCGGACTTCTGAACTCAGGTTCAATTCCGGTATGCGGTCGTAGTCAGTGGCCACACTGCGTTTTATCCGTTGTGCCACGTCAGACCGGTCAATCATGTACATGCGAGACCGTTCATGCATCGTCCGGGCGACAGAAGGAGATATCAGACTCGGTGCGGTATGGTACGAATACGTAAATCACTGTGCATAGCTTGAACGGAGCTGTGCAGACTCCAGGAGAGGATTGAATGGAAGAGAAGCTCTGGCACAAGTACAAGTGGCCAAAGAATGTTGCCAAGAGCATACAGTATCGTAATGAACCGATATTCGCTATGCTCGACAGGGCGGCTGAAAAAAGCGGGGACCTGCCGTATACTGTGTTCATGGGAACAAAGCGAACATTCTCGGAGGTCCAAGACCATGCAAATCGCATCGCGAACTTTCTGAGCACCAGGGGTGTGAAGAAGGGTGACCGGGTGGCGATATTCCTGCCCAACGTTCCTCACTTTCCACCAGTGTTCTTCGGAGCACTGAAGACGGGAGCGACTGTAGTGACCTGTAATCCAATGTACAAGGCAGGAGAACTCAATTTCCAGCTGAGGGACTCTGGTGCAACAGTCGTCTTCGTGCTCGATCATCCGACGTTCACCCCCACATGCTACGAGGCCATCAAGGGCACTGATGTGAAGACTGTCGTAGTGTGCAGCGTGAAGTCATTCCTCCCAAAGATGAAGGCGGTAATTGGCAGTGCGATTGGCAAGGTACCAAAGAGCCCCTACTACGAGGAGGACAAGACCTTCTTCTACGACAAGATAATCATGGCACACGAACCGGTGGCGCCTGATGTCAAGATTGACCCGATGAAGGACTTGGCACTCATTCTCTACACTGGTGGCACGACAGGTGTACCAAAGGGTGCGGCATTGCTACACAGTAACCTTGTCTCAAACGTCCAGCAGATCTACGAGTGGGTCAACCTATCACAGGAGGACATCGATGCTCCCGAGAAGATCCAGTATGGGACGGAGGTCTTCGTAGGAGCACTCCCATGGTATCACAGCTACGGTCTCACACTGACCATGCTCATGTCCACCGAACTTGCGGGTCAACTGATATGCATTCCCGACCCTCGAGCAGGCAAGCCACCCCTCTCGGAACTGCTGGCAGAGCTTGAGAGGTACAAGGGAACCATATTGAACTGCGTGCCTGCACTCTATGCGGGCATAGTGAACCATCCCAACGTGAAGAAATACAACCTCAGGTCCATCAAGATATGTAGCTCTGGTGCTGCACCACTGCCACCCGAACTTGCGAAGAGGTTTGAAGAGGTCACTGGAGCAGTGCTCTTTGAGGGTTACGGGCTCAGCGAGACCTCACCTGTCACCCACATCAACCCGACAACGCGCAAGGACCGCAAGTTTGGCTCTATCGGTCTGCCGGTGCCTGACACGGACTACAAGATAGTTGACGTGGAAACTGGCACCAAGGAACTGCCGCAGGGTGAGACCGGCGAGATTGCTGTATCCGGACCGCAGGTGATGCAGGGATACTGGCAGAAGCCAAAGGAGAACGAACTGGTGTTCAGGACCATCGACGGAAAACGGTTCTTCCTTACTGGAGACATCGGTCACATGGACGAGGAGGGATTCGCTGTCATCAGTGACAGGAAGAAGGACATGGTGAACGTTGGCGGACTCAAAGCATATCCGAGAGAGATTGAGGACGTCCTGTATGAACACCCCAAGATAGCGATGGCGGCAGTCATCGGAGTGCCTCGTGAGGATGACCCGAGCAACGAGTTCGTCAAGGCGTTCGTTGTCCTGAAGGACGGAGTACAGGCCACGCCAGAGGAGATTCTGGAGTGGAGCAGGGAGAGAATGGCCGGTTACAAGAGACCCAAGGAGGTTGAGATAGTCGCATCTCTTCCTCTGAGCCAAGTAGGTAAGGTCTTGAGAAGAGAACTCAGAGAGAAGGAACTGAAGAAGAGAGGACTGGCATAACCGCGATTCATGAGCCCAGAGGACGGCCCCTGAGCCGTCCCTCCCTCATGCAACGAGAGTCACCTCATCGAGAGGGAGACCTAGCCAGGACCGACGGAAACAAGGCCGCAAGCGGTGTCGGAACACCTTCTAGACCGCTTGT
Source organism: Candidatus Thorarchaeota archaeon (assembly GCA_013388835.1). Classification (NCBI taxonomy): domain Archaea; kingdom Promethearchaeati; phylum Candidatus Thorarchaeota; species Candidatus Thorarchaeota archaeon. Next base: position 23,588 of record JACAEL010000061.1, read on the forward strand.
TGTACTCCACTCGACTTGGTCTTCGTACCGGTGAATTCACCTGCTTGAACCTCAAGTCAGTCCAAGTGAGAGGTCACCAAGCATTCCGCTGTAATCGTTGAGGCCAATGAACCAACCTTAATAACAACCACAACGCAGGCTGCTCATCGAGTCATTGCTGAGATGCTAGTAGCAAAGGAGGACCAAGAATGGGACACTGGGTTCGGTACTATGTGCTTCTTATACTCGCCATACTGATCGCGTCCTCTTCCTACTTGAGCTGGACGTCGGACCAAGCCATGGGCAAACTGACGGTCCAGGACTTTGAGATAGTCAGGGAGAACGGTAGGAGCGTCACCTTCTCCGTGTACAAGGCGAGGCAGTTCACATATGGGAAGCCCATGCCAGTCATCCTCACAGTCCACGGCATCTCCGCTTCCAGAGAGGCGATGGATGCATACACCATTGAACTTGCACGTAGGAACTTCACTGTGGTCGCCATAGACCTACCTGGACATGGGGTCTCTGCCGAGACCTTCGGCCTCGACACATTCACCGAAGGAGTATATGATGCCTATGCGGCGGTCCGGTACGTGCAGGTGAATGACACCCAGGCGGATGACACCGTCTACGGTGTCCTTGGCCACTCCCTGGGGGCAGGATTGGCTCGATTGTTCCAGAACATGCCTGTAAGACCTGCGAGCACGGTCCTGATTGGTGGTGGGATGGGTCAGGACTTTGGTGCACTGCTCCCGGCCATCAACGAGACGAGCCCGGCCAACCTGCTGATCGCCTCCGGTGTCTACGACGAACTCATTCCACCAGCAGTTGCCTACGACACCCTCAGAGATGCCACAGGACTCTCAGAGGTGAACGCCGGTCACACCTATGGGAACTTCACACTTGGGACTGCGAGGAAGCTTGTATTCAGCAGTACCAATCACCTGTTCGAGATGAGCGACCCGACCATTGTCAGTAGTTCTGTGGACTGGCTTGTCAGGTCGCTGCATGGAGAAGAAGCACTGAATCACACACTAGACTCTGGAGACCGCATCTACCATCTCAAGGGAATCGCAACCACCGTAGGTGCCACATCCGTCGCGCTGTCGCTGTTTCCCGTCTTCGTCATCACGTACGCTCTGTTCCCAGTAAGACTGAGACCTAGCAGGTACTCTTCCACCCACCCACAGTCGGGGTCTGGCAGGACTCTGCTAATCAGCCTTCTCATCAGTGCCCTCAGCGGTGTGGTGTTACTCACCGTGACACTCGTCGGCTTCGGCCTCGACTTTGCAGGCCTAGGGTTGGTTCCAGTCTCATTCGGGAGCACACTAATACTGTACTCGGTCATTATGTCTGTGGCCGTGACGCTGATACTCAGAAAGAGTCTTGGAAGCGATGCCATCAGCATCCCTAGGTCGCTGGCCTCTCCAACGGGTCTGAAGGCACTCGGTCTCGAACTCATCAAGACGGGACTGCTTATGGTGCCTGTCTTCCTGTGGCTGGCTCTGTGGTCTTGGCTGCCATCGCTTCTCGGGGCGAGGTTTGTGCTCTCGGTCATCTTCGTTGGCGGAGGCGCATCCACAAGGACATTGACAGCAATTGTGCTCACCGTCGCCTTTCTGCCCCTCTTCTTCGTTGAGAGCAGATGGATCAGGCTGACAGCTGACACAGACAGGGGCTGGAAGACGCCATTGGAACTGGTCAAGCTGACAGGTCTCGTCCTAGTCCATCGGATGGGAGGAATACTGATACTACTCGCCGCGCTCTACGGCCCATTCCTACTCGGAGTCCAGATGGGGTTTGTGATGTTCATTGCACTGCTCATGTTGGTGTTTGTACTGGTGATTGGACTCACTGCACTCCTAACCCTGTGGATGGGCGTGATTGCAAGAAACGACCTTGTGCCAGCGCTTCTCAATGCACTGTTACTTGCAGTCGTGGTCGCGGGGACATTCCAGATAATATAGAACTCAGATGGACTGACTGACCTGCAGTCCATCCACAGTCATCAGCCCAGTTCAGCCTTGTGGCGCTTCCCAAGTTCGATGTAGAGCTCTGCGTTTGTCTTGAATGCCTCCCGCATGGCATCTGAGACCGGTCTGACGACCTTTCCAGGGATGCCAAGTACGAGCGAGCCCGGAGGTATCTGAGTGTTCTCTGTCACGACCGCGCCAGCACCTATGACGCTTCCCTCACCAATCTTGGCGCCGGACAGGACTATTGAACCGATTCCGACCACCACATAGTCGCCAATCTCTGCCCCGTGAATCACTGAGTTGTGTCCCGCAGTGACATAGTCACCGATGACGGTGGGATTGACGAACTCACAGTGGACTGTGGCATTGTCCTGGATAGAACTTCCCCGCCCGACATGGATGAAGTTCATGTCTGCTCTCAGAACAGCCGACTCCCACACGCTGGACAGAGGACCTATTACTACGTCCCCGATGAGAGAGGCACGAGGTGAAACATATGCCTCAGGGTCCACCCGAGGTGACTTCCCGTTAAGCTTGTAGAGACCCACTGAACATCACCTGGCTCTCCTTTGAGGGACGCTCTATAAGACTATTGAGAAGTGGTACGGCTTCCCGTTGATAGTCAGCTCAATAAGGCGCGCGAACTTTGCAGATGATGGTGCCACAGAGACTTGCCGATGACTCCGCTGCATTATCCCGTCGCATACGGTATCTCTAGAGTCACGAGACTCCCGTTGCCGGGACTCGTGGTCGGTGCGGTCATGCCGGACATCGAGGTACTATTCCTGCGTCTGTTCTTTGCTGGAATTGTTCCTGACCACTTCATCCTCCACAGCCTCATCGGGGGGCTGACTCTTGGAACTGTGCTTGCGGTCTTCTCAGTGCGATTCATCTATGCCCCGCTCATCTCGACCTTCTTCGGTGTGGACCGGACGAGAGCATCAAGCGCCTGCAAGGTCACACCGCTGCTAGTGGTATCCTGTCTGGTCGGCGTACTCAGTCACATAGCTGTCGATGTCACCATGCACTGGTACAATCCAGTCCTGTGGCCCTGGGTCGACCCCTACGCAGTGATCGGTCCATTTGTGTTGCTCTTCGCTTCGCTTGGTAGCATCAACGGCCCGGCCTTTGAAGCGGCAAACATGCTGGTGTCCGTGCCACTTGCAGTGTGGGGGCTTGTGATTCTGATGACGAACAGGGGGCCTATGCTCTGGGAGCACATCTGGCTCGGCCCGAGCAGTACTGCAGGTGAACCAATACAGTTGCCTGAAACCGCCTGAACCGGTCGGACTACATGAGACATGACTTTTGAGCCACAGGCCACTCCTCAAGAGAGACCTGTGACTGAGTGTCTTCCACGCCATCAATCTTGTACAGCTTGCGAAGAAACTGATTGTACTCGTCGATGCTTCGTGCTCTCACAGTCGCGAATAGACTGAGTGCCTCACTCGTCCGATGCAGGTCCCACACCTCCGGCATCTCGCTCACACGTTGAGCCGTGTCTGCTACCATCCCTGGACTGGATTTGATCTGAAGGAAGAACTTGACCGGGAGTCCGAGGTGTCTGTGGTCCACATCTATCGAGTAGCCCAAGATTGTGCCGCGTTCCTCCAAGCGACTCATGGCTTTTGATACTGCAGGTTGGCTCGGCCTGTGACTCATCCTCAGACCTATCTCCTTCTGAGTCAGCGGCATCGGCCGGTCCTTTGTTGGTACGTGTCTCGAGAGAATACTCATCAGCTCCCACTCTGTATTGGTTGGTGGAGGATAGGAGGCCTGCAGTCGGCTTGGTATGAAGCCTCTCGTCTTGTAGGTGGCCAGTACCTGTACTAGGTCATATGTACGCGCTCCCGACCTTGCCGCAATGCTGTCGATGGTGTTAAGGAAGTCCTCGAACGCGGAAGAGGATCTGAATCTGAAAAGGCCAAGCAGCGAATGCTCGCCGGAGACCCCGTCAAGTGACTCGAGCTCGCTGATCTCAAGGAGAGACTTGCTGACCATAAGCTCACGGGGATTCGTCTTCAATAACAGGATGGTGTTTCTCTCTGCGTAGACCTGCGCCGGGTCGAACACTGCCACATAGGCTCGAATCACACCTGCGACTACAAGATTACGGATCGTCTTTGAGACCCAATTGCGCCCAACTCCAAGCAGGTCCGCCATCGTCGATATGTCAGTCCTCGCGTTTCGCACTAGAACACGAAGCAGGACCTGTTCCCTCTCGGTTATCTTATGCACCATTGGACCTCCACTCTTGTGCCTTTGATTTGCCAGAGTGATGTAGAATTCATATAAGGACCGATGATTGTCCGATGTGTGGGACTTTCATGGTCGATTACAAGGTCAGAGATATCGGACTGGCTGACGAAGGCCGAATGTTGATTGATTATGCAGAACGGAACATGCCTGTGCTTATGCACCTGAGGAAGAAGTACTCCAAGACCAAGCCGCTCAAAGGCATGAGGATAGCAGGCTGTCTCCACGTCACCAAAGAGACCGCAGTCCTAGTCGAGACCCTGAGAGCAGTGGGTGCGGATCTGGCATGGTCTGGATGTAATCCACTTTCAACCAATGACAGTGTTGCCGCTGCGCTCGCGGCGAACGACATCCCCGTCTTTGCGTGGCACAACCTCAGCAAGGAGGAGTACTACTGGTGCATCGAGCAGACCCTCAGGTCAGCTCCCAACCTGACTCTCGATGACGGTGCAGACCTCATATTCACACTTCACAGGAAGCACGAGGAACTCATTCCTGAGCTCTACGGTGGTTCAGAGGAGACAACCACGGGCGTCATCCGAGTGCGGGCGATGGCCGCGGATGGGGCGCTGAAGTACCCAATCATGGCGGTGAATGATGCAGACACGAAGCATCTGTTCGACAATGTGTATGGGACAGGGCAGAGTGTGTTCGATGGCGTGATGAGAGCCTCTGCGATTCTGATAGCCGGAAAGACCGTTGTGATTGCAGGGTATGGCTACTGTGGAAGAGGCATGGCAAACAGAGCTAGGGGCCTCGGTGCCAATGTTGTTGTTACGGAGGTGGACCCGGTACGCGCACTACAGGCCAGAATGGACGGTTTCAGAGTCATGAAGATGGACGATGCCGCTCCGATTGGAGACCTGTTCCTCACAGCCACAGGCATGAAGGATGTCATCACGGGCAGACATATGCGTGTGATGAAGGATGGGGCAATGATGGGCAACGCCGGTCATTACAACGTCGAGGTCAACGAACCTGACCTGATAGCTCTGAGCAAGAGCAAGAAGAGGGTCAGACACGCGCTGGACGAGTATGTCACAAAGGACGGCCGGGTACTCTATCTCTTGGGAGAGGGACGACTGGTCAACCTCGTGGCGGCCGAGGGTCATCCAAGCGAGGTGATGGACCTCAGTTTTGCGGGTCAGCTGAACGCCATGTTGTGGCTCACAAAGCACGGTAAGGGTCTCAAGCCGGCAGTATACGAGTTCCCGAAGGAGCTTGACAGAGAGACTGCCTTTGCGAAGCTCGAAACAATGGGGATTGCCATCGACAAGTGGACTCCTGAGCAGGAGGCCTATGCAAAGGCCTATGCAGAGGGCACCTGATACTGCTCCGGTGCAACTGACCTTGCATGGGTCTCGAGGCTTCGGATGGGGCTGTGATTGGCCAACGCAGACATCACAAGTACCGCAGAGACTAGCAGAGCCCCTGCAGTGGTGAGACCGAAACCGAGGAGGATGGGGACACTGAACGCACCAATCGTAATCCCACCATCGAAACCTGCGCTCAGTGTTGCCATCGCATGAGGCTTCTCGGACTGCGGGACTGCCAGAGCAGCAAGAGCGTTAAGTGTCACAGTCGCGAGTCCCAGACCTAGACCGAAGATTGCTGCAGACACCACGTACGTCAGCATGTCTGTCCCAATCGCTGCGATCACCAGCCCCACCGATGTCATGAGACAGCCTAGAGTCGCAAGAGCCGAGTATCCTCTCCGGTCCGAGAGAGGACCTCCAATGGCTGCAGCCACGAGCTGTCCCGCTGCAAGGACGGAGATGAAGAGCCCCGGGTTGTCCGAACCATGCATGACTGCGATTGTCGGTGTGTAGCTCAGCACAGCACCAAATCCAAGACACATGAGGAAAGCCGACAGAGTAGGCTTCAGGGCGGGTCTGGAGATGAGGCCACCTCTGGACCCGAGACCAAATAGAGTCGGGCCACGCGTCCGATACCAGACGAGCATCGAACAGGGCAGAACAAGAATACTGAGGAGGATGGTGTAGATGAACAGAGAACGGAATGCCTCATCGGTGAGACTTGTGACCAGTGAGCTGCCAACGGATGGGAATACTATCATCGTGACATAGTTGGTTGCTGCAAACACACCCATCACAAACCCCATCCTGCTGGGAGGTGCAGCTCTGGCAAGGACTGTCGCCAGTGCAACGGTAGTGAATGCCCAGCCGAGTCCATGAAGCGCTCGGACTGAGTACAGCAGATGCTCCTGCATGACAACGTAGTAGGCCCCAAATGACAGCACAAGCAGCAGGGCTCCGGCAGTCAGAACAAGCGCGTCATTGACCTTGCCCAGAATCTTGCCGGACAGCAGTCTGAAGATTACAGCAGACATTGCGAAGACACCGAACGAAAGACCGAGAGAGGACTCGTTGCCGACCACATGCTTGGCGAAGTCCTGTAGCGCACTGAGCGCGAGGTTGTGTGCCATGAACACAAACAGCGTGGTCAAGAGGACCGCATACACTACTGGTGGCAGTCTGGATTGCTGACTGGTCATGGCTTTGTTCATTCCTCTACGTTGAATGAGAAGGTACAGCGAGTCTGTGGGAATAGGACTGTGTCAG